>NZ_JBSGZP010000409.1:0-6760 GCF_053611065.1 Streptomyces sp. NPDC054840 | reverse complement strand
ACCAGGATCCGGGCCCCTTCCGCGTCTGTCGGACACGTCAGCCGGGGAGGGTGAGGACCGTGCCCGGGCGGATGAGGTCGGGGTGGGGGCCGACGGCTCCCCTGTTCATCGCGTAGATCTCACGCCAGCGGGCCTCGTCGCCCAGTTCGTGACGGGCGATCGCGGGGAGCGAGTCGCCGCGCCGGACGGTGTACGTGCGCTTCTTCGCGGGGGCCTCGGGCCCGCGCATCGGGGCCGCCGGTACCGCCTTGTGCGCGGCCGAGTGCGGGGTGGGCGTGTGCATGGCGCCCCGCGCGGTGGGGGAGGGGGCCGCGGGCTTCGGCATCACGGTCGGCCGGGGGGCGGCGGGCACCGCCTTGTGCGCGGCCGACCTGGGGGTCGGGGTCGGGGGCCTGGGAGGCGCGGCCGCCGCCCTGCGCTCGGCGGTGGCCCGGGTGGCCGAAGCGGCGTCGGCCGCCGAACCCGAGGGAGCCCTCCTGGCCTCTCCCGCCTGCTCCTGCACCTGTTCCTTCGCCTTCTCGGCGGCGTCGTGCGCCTTGTGCCTGTCGGACTTCAGGAAGTCGAAGAGTCCCATGTCTGTACGCCTCCGGCGTGCTGTTTCCCCCTGGGATCGTTCCCTCCTTCCACTGTCCTGCACCGGGGGTCCGCAGGCCCTGCGACCGAGCCGTCCGGGGGACGCCCGGTCCGGGCCCTGACCAGGTGGGAACGCGGCGGGAAGGGACCGGGAAGGCCCGGCCACACCATCGTGGGACACGATGGAGGAGATTTCTGTGATCATCAGACAGGCCGCGGAGCGGGTAGTGCTGGTCAGGCCGGGACCCGGGCTCGTGAGCGCCGCGATCGTGGCGGGCCTGGACGTCTGGGTGGTGTCCGATCCCGGACCCCACCCACCGGACGCGCGGCTTCCCGCGGAGCTGCCCCCGCAGCGGCTCCTCCGGGTGGACTTCGATGACACGGCCGCGCTGCGCGCCCTGCTGACGGAAACCGTCCTGCGGCACGGGATCGGGCAGGTCCTCCACCTCGCGGGCGATCTGGAGAAGGGCCTCGGCAGCGGGGCCGCGGCCGCGGCCGAGCAGGTGCTGCGGGAGCTGTCCGCCGACCGCGGGAAGCCGGCCCGCGGGAAGGCGGCCCGCAGGTTGCCGGACGCGGTGACGATCCGGCGGATCCTCAATGAGAGCCGGACCTCCGCGGTGCGTGCCGAGGAGGCCGGGTCCGTCACCGAGGCGTGCTCGCTGGCGGAGGACTTCCCGCTGCCCGTGGTCATCAAGTCCGCGGACGGATCAGGATGTTGGTGGACCGTTCCGGTACATGACCGCCCCGCACTCGCCCGGTGGGCCGAACAGGCCGCCGACGCGCGGCACTCGGCCCCCTATCTCGTCGAAGAGCTTTTGACCGGCGCCAAGTTCAGGGTGGAGACGCTGACCGTCGACGGCATGCACCTGGTCGCCGACATCGCCCCCGAGGGACCGGCGGCGCCGTTGCACGACGCGGAGCAGGCCGGGATCCGCGCGACCGTCCGGGCCCTGCTGGATCTGGCCGGGTACGAATCGGGCACCACGCGGACGGATGTGCTGGTCAGCGCGCGGGGATCACGGATCGCGGCGGCCACGGAACCGGACCGGGAACAGGCCGGGAACGGCCGTTCCCGCAGGGCGGCCGCGGGCGGTATCGAGAGGGGAACGGACCGGTAAGCGCCTCGGCCACTCTTTGTCCTGTCGAGAGCGGCCACCGCACCACACGGGAGCCGCACCGGGTACACACAGGGGGACAACACATGCGCAGCAAGCTGGCGGGCCTGATCGGAATCATCGCGGCGGCTCTGGCGATCGGAGTCGGTGTGACGGTCAGCAGCCCGGTGGACACCGGTCAGCCCTCCGGCTACCAGGTCCTCGCGGACGACAAGGGCCCCGGGGTCGCCTCCCCCGCCCCGACGCCGGTCTCGTCCCCCCGCTAAGGGCTGTCCCGTAATCCCCGGCGGGCGCACGACGCCGGCTACGGCACCTCGCCGCGTTGTCGGAACACCCGAATACGCCCAGTATGAGGGCGCCCCTCCGCCTTGCGATGCACCGCATCCGACGCCGTGCGCCGATCCACCGAGGATTACGGGACAGCCCTTAGCGCCGGCTCCATCGCCCTGTACGGGCGAGCGGCTGCTCCACGGCGGCGGCCGAAACGGCCGGGGCCCTGCTCGGCCGGATCGTGTACGCCGCGGCGACCAGGGCGTGGATGCCTACCGCGCGCAGGGCGCCGAACTGCCAGCCCCTGAGCGAGCTGACGTCGCCCGCGTCGCCCACGTACCAGATCGCCACCTGCAGCAGCGCCAGGGCGACGGCGGCGGCGATCACCGTACGGATCCAGAGCTTCCACTCGTGCCGGGCCCTCGCGGACCCGTAGCCGGCGCCCGCCGGCTTCGGTCCCCCGGCCAGCCGGTACGCGGCGTGCCCGTCGAGCCACTTGATCGTGTAGTGGCCGTAGGCGACGGTGTAGCCGATGTACAGGGCGGCCAGTCCGTGCTTCCAGTCCGGCTCGGCGCCGTTCTTGAGGTCGAGCGTGGTGACCACCAGCAGGACCAGCTCCATCAGGGGCTCGCACAGCAGGACCGCCGCCCCCAGCCTGGGCATCTTCGCGAGGTAGCGCAGGGCCAGACCGGCCGCCAGCAATACCCAGAAGCCGACCTCGCAGGCGATGATCAGCGCGACGATCATGGGACTCTCCGTCCGCTCGGGTTCTACGTTCCCTCCCAGGCTCCCGTCCGCGCGGGCCCGATACGTCGTCGCCGGTGACCATGTGGGCCTGCATCGTTCGATGTACCCGCGCCTCGGTCTCTCCGCCGAGGTGCGGGGCCCACGCACCCTGTTGGATGGGACCGTGACCGAGAGAAGCCTGCGCCCCCACCGTGACGACGTCCTCCTCTCGGTGCTGAGCGTGTTCGTGGGCACGGTGTTCTGGTCGCTCGGCATCTACAGCAGCCCCGACCGGGACCTGCTGCCCGCCTGGGCCGCGCTGGTCCCGCTCGTGGCGCTCGGCTCGATGGAACTGCTGCGCCGCACCAAGCCGAACCTGACCCTGGCCGTCGGCACCATCGGGGTGGTCGCCGACCAGTTCACGGTCGGCAGCCTCACCACCGTCGTGATCTTCACCGACCTGATGTACGCCGCGGTCGTGTACGGAAAACCGGCCATGGCCCGGCGGCTCCCGGTCACCACCGGCCTGATCACCGTCGTGGTCACCATCGCCTCCGTCGCCTGGCTGCGCACCCCGCAGGCCCTGCTGATCGGCGTGATCACCGGCATCGTGAGCTTCGCCCCGGCCCTGACCGGCGCCACGCTGCGCAATCACCGCGAGGCCGCCGTGGCCGCCCGGCTGCGCGCCGAACAGACCGCGCTGCTCGCCGAGATGGACCGCAGCCAGGCCGTGGCCGCCGAGCGTGCCCGGATGGCCCGGGAGCTGCACGACATGGTGGCCAACCACCTCTCCGCCATCGCCATCCACTCCACCGCCGCGCTGTCCATCGACGAGGCCGGCACCAGCCGGGAGGCGCTCGGCGTGATCCGCGAGAACAGCGTGCAGGGACTGGCCGAAATGCGCCGGCTGATCGGGCTGCTGCGGGACGCCGGCGGCGACCAGGAGCCGGTCGCCGTGCCCTCGCTGGACGGCCTGGACGCCCTGCTCGGGCAGGCCAGGACGAACGGCTCGGCGAGCGGGCTGACGTTCGTGCTCCACGACGACCGGCCGCCCGGGGAGCCGGCGGCGGCGCCCGTGGAGCTGGCCGCGTACCGGATCGTCCAGGAGTCGCTCACCAATGCCCTCAAGCACGCCGCCCCGGGCACGGTCACGGTCCGCGTGACGCGCACCGACGGGCTGCTGACGGTGGGGGTGGACTCGCCGTTCGGGAACCGGCCGGGGCCCCGCGCCCCGGGCTCGGGGGCCGGGCTGATCGGCATGCGGGAGCGGACGGAACTGCTGGGCGGGGAGTTCACGGCGGGGCGGTCCGGCGTGGTCTGGCAGGTACGGGCGACACTGCCCGCGGACGAGAAAGCGGTGGAGGCATGACCATTCGGGTGATGGTGGCGGAGGACCAGGGCGCGGTCCGTGCCGGGCTGGTGCTCATCCTGCGCAGCGCGGGCGACATCGAGGTGGTGGGCGAGGCGGGCGACGGGGAGCAGGCGGTGCGCCTGGCCCGGGAGCTACGGCCGGATCTCGTCCTCATGGACGTGCAGATGCCCCGGCTCGACGGGGTGTCCGCGACCCGTCAGGTGGTGTCGGAGGGCCTGGCCGACGTCCTGGTGCTGACCACCTTCGACCTCGACGAGTACGTCTTCGGGGCGCTGCGGGCGGGGGCGGCCGGCTTCCTGCTGAAGAACGCGGACGCCGCGGACCTGATCGAGGCGGTACGGACCGTCGCGCGCGGTGAGGGCCTGATCGCCCCGGCGGTGACCAGGCGGCTGATCGCGGAGTTCGCGGCGCCCCGCCCGGCGCGGCCGGCCCCGACGCCGGAGCGGGCCGCGGCGGTCGCCTCCCTCACCCGGCGGGAACGGGAGGTGCTGAGCGCTCTGGGCGAGGGCCTGTCGAACGCGGAGATCGCGGTGCGCCTGGAGATGGCGGAGGCGACGGCCAAAACGCACGTCAGCAGGCTGCTCGGCAAGCTGGAGCTGCGCAGCAGGCTCCAAGCGGCGGTGCTGGCGCAGGAGTTGGGGATATAGGACGGCTCGACACGCACCGGTCTGGACCTCTTGACGGTTGGTCCAGACCTTTCTACGCTCGCCGCATCACTGTGGTGAGCGTGCCATGACAAAGCGTGCTCACGGGCGGCGCAGGTCCCACCCCCATGTCGCAGTCGGCCCCACGACCGCGACGGACCTACGGAGGATCACCCTTGAGCACAGCATCCCCACCCCGCACCAGGCGCACCCGGTTCTTCAGCCGAGTCGCGGCGATCGTGGCCGCGCTCGCCCTGCCCGTCACCGGCCTGGTCGCACTGGCCGGCCCGGCCCAGGCGGCCGCCTCCGCGACGGCGACGTACACCAAGGTCTCCGACTGGGGCTCCGGCTTCGAGGGCAAGTGGGTGGTGAAGAACACCGGCACCACCACCCTCAGCGGCTGGACCGTGGAGTGGGACTACCCGGCGGGCACCTCGGTCACCTCGGCCTGGGACGCCACCGTCACCAGCTCGGGCACCCACTGGACCGCCAAGAATGTCGGCTGGAACGGAACGCTCGCCCCCGGGGCGACCGCCGGCTTCGGCTTCAACGGCGCCGGCGCCGGCGCCCCGAGCGGCTGCCGCATCAACGGCGCCTCCTGCGACGGCGGCACCCAGCCCGGCGACACTCCCCCCACCGCTCCCGGCACCCCCACCGCGGGCAACATCGCCGACACCTCCCTCACCCTGACCTGGACCCCGGCCACGGACGACAAGGGCGTCAAGAACTACGACGTCTACCGGGGCTCCACCAAGATCACCACGGTCACCGGGACCAGCTACGCCGACTCCGGCCTGACCAAGGGCACGACGTACACGTACAGCGTCACCGCCCGCGACACCATCGACCAGACCGGCCCCTCCTCCGGATCGGCGACGGTGACGACGACCGGCGGGGTGATCCCCCCGGACCCGGGCGGCAAGGTCAAGCTCGGCTACTTCACCAACTGGGGCGTCTACGGCCGCAACTACCACGTGAAGAACCTGGTCACCTCCGGCACCGCGGGCAAGATCACCCACATCAACTACGCCTTCGGCAACGTCCAGAACGGCCAGTGCACCATCGGTGACGCCTACGCCGACTACGACAAGGCCTACACCGCCGACCAGAGCGTCGACGGCGTCGCCGACACCTGGGACCAGCCGTTGCGCGGCAACTTCAACCAGCTGCGCAAGCTGAAGAAGGCCTACCCGAACATCAAGATCCTGTGGTCCTTCGGTGGCTGGACCTGGTCCGGCGGCTTCCCGCAGGCCGCCGCCAACCCGACCGCCTTCGCCCAGTCCTGCTACAACCTGGTCGAGGACCCGCGCTGGGCCGACGTCTTCGACGGCATCGACCTGGACTGGGAGTACCCGAACGCCTGTGGCCTGTCCTGCGACACCAGCGGAGCGGCCGCCTTCAAGAACCTGATGCAGGCGACCCGCGCCAAGTTCGGCGCGAACAGCCTGGTCACCGCCGCCATCACCGCCGACGCCTCCAGCGGCGGCAAGATCGACGCGGCCGACTACGGCGGCGCCGCGCAGTACGTCGACTTCTACAACGTCATGACGTACGACTTCTTCGGCGCCTGGGCGGCCCAGGGCCCGACGGCCCCGCACTCCCCGCTCACCTCCTACGCGGGCATCCCGCAGGCCGGCTTCAACTCGGCCGACGCCATCGCCAAGCTCAAGGCCAAGGGCGTCGCCGGGGCCAAGCTCAACCTCGGCATCGGCTTCTACGGCCGAGGCTGGACCGGAGTGACCCAGGCGGCCCCCGGCGGCACCGCCACGGGACCGGCGCCGGGCACGTACGAGCAGGGCATCGAGGACTACAAGGTGCTCAAGAGCAGCTGCCCGGCCACCGGCACCGTCGCCGGCACGGCCTACGCCAAGTGCGGCAGCAACTGGTGGAGCTACGACACCCCCGCCACGATCGCCGGGAAGATGACCTGGGCCAAGCAGCAGGGCCTCAAGGGAGCCTTCTTCTGGGAGTTCAGCGGCGACACCTCGAACGGTGAGCTCGCGAACGCGATCCACACCGGGCTGCAGTAGAAGACCGAAGCCGGGGAGACGGGTCCGCCC
>NZ_JBSGZP010000408.1:0-6768 GCF_053611065.1 Streptomyces sp. NPDC054840 | reverse complement strand
CCACCGGCACCCTGCTCGTCCTCGACGAGGTCCAGACCGGCGTCGGCCGGTGCGGCCAGTGGTTCGAGCACCAGGCCCACGAGGACGTCGAGCCCGACATCGTCACCCTCGCCAAGGGGCTGGGCGGCGGGCTGCCGATCGGCGCCGTCGTCGCCTTCGGCCCCATGGCCGACCTGCTGCAGCCGGGCCAGCACGGCACCACCTTCGGCGGGAACCCGGTCGCCTGCGCGGCAGGCCTCGCCGTCATCGACACGATCGCCACGGGCGGACTGCTCGACCAGGTCAAGGCCCGGGGGGAGCGCTTGCGCTCCGGGATCGAGGGCACGGGCCACGCCCTGGTCTCCCACGTACGCGGCTCGGGACTACTGCTGGGTATCGTGCTGACCGAGCCGCTCGCCGCCCGGGTGCAGCAGGCGGCTCAGGATGCCGGCTTCCTGGTCAACGCGCCCGCCCCCGACGTCGTACGGCTCATGCCCCCGTACGTCCTCACCGAGGCCGAGGCGGACGCGTTCGTCCGGGCCCTGCCCGGCATCCTCGACGCAGCAGGCGGGGACGGATCCGGAGAATGAGACGACGATGAGTCAGGCCCAGGACAACGAGCAAGGCGGCCAGGCCGTCCCGCAGACCCGCACCGCGCGTCACCGCCGGATCGTGGACATCCTCAACCGGCAGCCGGTCCGCTCGCAGAGCCAGCTGGCCAAGCTGCTCGCCGACGACGGGCTGAGCGTCACCCAGGCGACGCTCTCGCGCGACCTCGACGAGCTGGGCGCGGTGAAGATCCGCAACACCGGCGGCGAGCTGATCTACGCGGTACCCAGCGAGGGTGGCTTCCGCACCCCGCAGGCCCCGCTCGGCGAGTCCGCGAAGGAGGAGCGCATGCGGCGCCTCTCCGGGGAGCTGCTGATCTCGGCGGAGGCCTCCGCGAACCTCGTGGTCCTGCGCACCCCGCCGGGTGCGGCGCAGTTCCTCGCCTCGGCCATCGACCAGGCCGAGCTCCGCGCCATCCTCGGCACGATCGCGGGTGACGACACCCTGATGCTGATCAGCCGGGACCCGGCGGGCGGCCAGGCCCTGGCCGACCACCTGCTGCGCCTGGCGCAGAAGGAGAGCTAGGCCGTCAGGCCGGGGCCCGGATCAGTACCGGGTCACGGCCAGGTCCCCGGACTCCGTGCCGATCGCGATGTGCGGACGGCGGCGCGGGTCCGCCCAGCGCAGGATCGCCCGTATGGCGGGCTCGGGCACGGACACACAACCGGCCGTCGCACCTTTGCCGTTGACGTGCAGGAAGATCCCGGCGCCCCGGCCGCGCGCGGGCCGGTCGTAGTTGAAGGCGATCACCAGCGCGTGCGCGTACTGCTTCTCGTACGTCACCAGGTGCTCGGCCTCGTCCGGCGCGCAGTCCGCGGGCAGCGGCTCGACCCAGCGGTTGTAGTGGGTGGACGCGTTGTCCTGGCACCACCAGGAGTCGCGGTTCACCCGCAGGTAGGGGTGGTCCGTGCCGGCCGGTGCCCGCCGGATCCCGAAGGCGTAGGGGAGTGCGAAGAGGCCCGTGGGCGTCGTGCTGGTGCCCTGGGTCCGCGTCGCGCCCTCGGTGAGGCCGTTCGCGCCGAAACGGGCGGGCGCGCTCCCGGACCGGTGCCAGCGCCCGGCCCGCCGCTCCCACCAGATCACCTGGCCGGTGGTGGATCCGGGCGCGGGCGCGACCGCGGTGATGAGCTGACTTCCCCCGCCCGTGTCGGCGAGACGGTCGGGCAGGGGCGCGGGCGAGGGGCCCTGCGGGAGCAGGATCGTGACAATCAGTGAGACGGTGACTACAGCGGTACGCAGCACATGTCAGACGGTACGGGGCGGAAGGGGCAGCGGCAGCGCAGGCAGGCCGTCGACGCTCGATCCGATGAACTCCTTCTTCTCGCAGTACGCGGCGAACTCCTCGTCCGTCTTGCGGCCGAAGTATTCCGCGTGCAGCGTCCGCTCGCCCTGGTACTCCATCAGGGGGACGGCGTACCCGCAGACGTCCGAGATCCGGCGGGCATGGACGAGGATGACCGCCCGCGCCGACGGCCCGTCGGCCTCGCCGAACAGGGCGACCAGCTCGCCCCAGCGCGGGTCGTCGCGGAAGACCGCCTCCCCCTCGCCGTGGATGCGCACGATGTTGGGCGGCCCGGAGAACGCGCACCACATCAGGGTGATCCGGCCGTTCTCCCGGACGTGGGCGATGGTCTCGGCGCCGCTGCCCCCGAAGTCCAGGTAGGCCAGGGTCTGCTCGTCGATGACGACGAGGGTTCCGGCACGGCCCTTGGGCGAGAGGTTGACGTGACCGTCACCGGTCAGCGGGGCGGTCGCGGTGAAGAAGACGGGCTGTTCCTCGATGAACTTGCGCAGCCGGCCGTCTATTCGTTCGTGAAGCTTTCCCATGCCGATCAGTATGCGTCCCCCGGGGCCGCCGGGACCGGAAGCCCGAGCCGCTGACGCATCTGCCGCATGACGTAGTCACTGAACAGATGCGTGCACCGGTCCAGGAGGGCGCCGACCTCAGGGTCCCGCACGGGCAGGTCCGGTGCCCCGTACGGGTGCCACATGCTTTGGACGCGCTGCGCGGCGACCGCCCGCAGGGCCGGGTCACGGTCCGTCAGCAGCTCGACGGAACCACGCAGTCCGGCCACTCCGCCCCGGGCGAACAGCAGCCGGTGGGCGGCCCGGCGGGTGTGCGACGGCCGCCCGGGCGCGATGCGGGCCAGCAGCCAGTCGGCGGGCAGCCGGCCGGCGGAAGCGCCGAGGCTCCGGGCGACCTCGCGGGCCACCGCCGGTGCCGGGTCGTCCAGCAGTGGCCGCAGCAGCTCGACGTCGGTGATGTCCAGCAGCCGCAGCCCACCGACGGCGGCGGCCCGCACCTGACCGGCCGGGTGTTCCAGCAGCGCGCGCAGCAGCGGCGCGTCCTCGCGGCGCGCGCACTCGGCGAAGCCGGTCACCGCGTACGGGGTCACGCGGGCGGGGTCGGCCAGCAGCTCGCGGCACAGCGGGCGCGGGTCGCCGCCGCGCTGGCGGACCAGCCTGCGGGCGCAGGCCCGGACCGTCCCGGAGCGGTCGCAGAGGTGGCCCACGGCCTCGGCGGCCCGGCCGGCCCCGCGCAGGGCGGTGACCCCGGCCGCGCGGACCATCTGGCCGTGCCCGCCGAGCAGCGTGTCGACGGCCTCGTCGTCCGGCCCGTCGGAGGCCAGGGCGGCCAGCGTCGCGTCCGTCCACAGCCCGCTCGTCCGCGGATCCCGTTCCGCCGCGGCCAGGGCCGCCCGCTCCCGTACGTCCAGCAGTCCGGCGCCGAGGGTCAGCCGCGCGGCGAACCGCCGGGTCTGCGGGTCCGCGCTCCCGCGCAGTTCGCCGAGGAGGTCGTGGTCCGCGTTCAGGGCGGCCTCCGAGCGCTCCTGTGCCCAGGCCCCCTGCTCGCGCCGGCCGAGCCGCAGAACGAGGGGCGTCAGCCGGCGCAGCGTGCCCGCGGGGTCGTCCGCCAAGGCCGCGGCCAGTACCTGCCTCGCCTGCTCGCGGACGGCGGGCACCCAGTCCGCGCATCGGATCACGACCAGCTCCAGCAGGAGCGAGTGCGGCGACCCCGGCGCGCCAAGGGCCGCCTCGCGGATCCGGCCGTCGGCGTGGCACAGCCGCACGGCCTCCGGTGTTCCGAGGGGGCCCGGGTGCGACCGGTAGGGGGTCCGCCGGACCATGCGGTCGAAGGCGATCCACTCGGCCGCCGGGCTCCCCTGCGGCGGGAGCCGTGTCTCCGTGTCCGTGTCCATACGTCCTCCCCTGTGGTTGCCGAGGCCGATCGTAGGCAACCGGGCTGCCGACTCACCTCCCATATATCCGCAGGTCAGGCTGAGAGATGAAGGGTGCGGGGGGAGCGCGGCGAGCACACCGCCCGAGTCGATTGACGAAACATACGGAGTAGTGCATAGTTATGCCTGTCGTTGAATGCACCGTAAGGAGAAACCCGTGACCGAGCGCGTCGTACTCGCCTACTCGGGCGGCCTGGACACCTCCGTCGCCATCGGCTGGATCGCCGAGGAGACGGGCGCCGAGGTCATCGCCGTCGCCGTGGACGTCGGCCAGGGCGGCGAGGACCTGGACGTCATCCGCAAGCGCGCGCTCGACTGCGGTGCGGTCGAGGCCGAGGTCGCCGACGCCTCCGACGAGTTCGCCAACGAGTACTGCCTCCCGGCGATCAAGGCGAACGCCCTCTACATGGACCGGTACCCGCTGGTCTCGGCGCTCTCCCGGCCGGCCATCGTCAAGCACCTGGTCGCCGCGGCCAAGAAGCACGGGGCCACGACCGTCGCCCACGGCTGCACCGGCAAGGGCAACGACCAGGTCCGCTTCGAGGCGGGCATCGTCGCCCTCGCCCCCGACCTCAAGTGCATCGCCCCGGTCCGTGACTACGCGATGACCCGGGACAAGGCGATCGCCTTCTGCGAGGAGAAGCAGCTCCCGATCGCGACCACCAAGAAGTCCCCGTACTCCATCGACCAGAACGTCTTCGGACGCGCCGTCGAGACGGGCTTCCTGGAGGACATCTGGAACGCCCCGATCGAGGACATCTACGAGTACACCTCGAACCCGGCCCTGCCGCGCGAGCCCGACGAGGTCGTCATCTCCTTCAAGGAGGGCGTCCCGGTCGCCATCGACGGCAAGCCCGTCACCGTGCTGCAGGCCATCCAGCAGCTCAACGACCGCGCCGGAGCCCAGGGCATCGGCCGGATCGACATCGTCGAGGACCGCCTCGTGGGCATCAAGTCCCGTGAGGTGTACGAGGCCCCGGGCGCGATCGCGCTGATCACCGCCCACCAGGAGCTGGAGAACGTCACCGTCGAGCGCGAGCTGGCCCGCTACAAGCGGCAGGTCGAGCAGCGCTGGGGCGAGATGGTCTACGACGGCCTGTGGTTCTCCCCGCTCAAGCGCGCCCTGGACGGCTTCATCAACGAGGCCAACCAGCACGTCACCGGTGACATCCGGATGACCCTGCACGGCGGCCGCGCCGTCGTCACCGGCCGGAAGTCCGACGAGTCGCTCTACGACTTCAACCTCGCGACCTACGACTCGGGCGACACCTTCGACCAGTCGAAGGCCCAGGGCTTCATCGAGATCTTCGGTCTCTCCTCGAAGATCGCGGCCCGCCGCGACCTCGCCTGACCGACCAGCAGTTCGGACCGCCTCCCCGTTACCTCCGCGGCGGGGAGGCGGTTGCACATCCGGAGCCTGCCGGCCGTCCGGGCCGTGCGGGCCCTCCGGAGCCTTAGCAGCAGTCAAAGCCATGCAGTCTTGAGGAGCAGTAGCTGTGAGCAGCAACAAGGGTGACGTCCGGCTCTGGGGCGGCCGGTTCGCCGACGGTCCTTCGGAGGCGCTGGCCCTGCTGTCGGCGTCGGTCCACTTCGACTGGCGCCTCGCGCCGTACGACATCGCCGGCTCCCGCGCCCACGCACGCGTACTCCACAAGGCCGGCCTGCTCACGGCCGAGGAGCTCGACCGCATGATCGCCGGACTCGACCAGCTCGAGGCCGACGTGGCCGACGGCTCCTTCACCGGCACCGTCGCCGACGAGGACGTGCACACCGCCCTGGAGCGCGGCCTGCTGGAGCGGCTCGGTGCCGAGCTCGGCGGCAAGCTGCGCGCCGGCCGGTCCCGCAACGACCAGGTGGCCACCCTCTTCCGGATGTACCTGCGCGACCACGGCCGGATCATCGGCGCACTGATCGCGGATCTCCAGGACGCGCTGGTCGGCCTCGCCGAGACGCACCACGACGTGGCCATGCCGGGCCGGACCCACCTGCAGCACGCGCAGCCGGTGCTCTTCGCCCACCACGTACTGGCCCACGTGCAGTCCCTGTCCCGGGACGCGGAGCGGCTGCGCCAGTGGGACACCCGGACCGCGGTCTCCCCGTACGGCTCGGGCGCCCTGGCCGGCTCCTCGCTGGGCCTGGACCCGGAGCAGGTCGCCGCCGACCTGGGCTTCGAGCGGGGCTCGGTCGGCAATTCGATCGACGGCACGGCCTCGCGGGACTTCGTCGCCGAGTTCGCCTTCATCACCGCGATGATCGGGATCAACCTGTCCCGGATCGCCGAGGAGATCATCATCTGGAACACGAAGGAGTTCTCCTTCGTGACCCTGCACGACGCCTTCTCGACCGGGTCGTCGATCATGCCGCAGAAGAAGAACCCGGACATCGCGGAGCTGGCACGCGGCAAGTCGGGCCGGCTCATCGGCAATCTGACGGGCCTGCTCGCCACGCTCAAGGCGCTGCCCCTGGCGTACAACCGGGACCTCCAGGAGGACAAGGAGCCGGTCTTCGACTCCTGCGACACCCTCGAAGTCCTGCTGCCGGCCTTCACCGGCATGATGGCGACCCTCACGGTCAACCGGGAGCGGATGGAGGAGCTGGCGCCGGCGGGCTTCTCGCTCGCCACCGACATCGCCGAGTGGCTGGTCAAGCAGGGCGTGCCGTTCCGGGTGGCGCACGAGGTGGCCGGCGAGTGCGTCAAGGTCTGCGAGGGCGAGGGCATCGAGCTCGACCAGCTGACGGACGAGCAGTTCGTGAAGATCTCGGAGCACCTGACCCCCGACGTCCGGACCGTTCTCAACGTCAAGGGCGCCCTGGCCTCGCGGAACGGCCGCGGCGGCACCGCCCCGTCGGCGGTCGCCACCCAGCTCACCGAGCTGAAGGCGGACCTGGTCATCCAGCACGCCTGGGCGGCCCACAAGCAGTAGCCGTGCCGCCCGGAGGG
>NZ_JBSGZP010000407.1:0-6769 GCF_053611065.1 Streptomyces sp. NPDC054840 | reverse complement strand
GTCCCCCCGGGGCGTTGCGCGGCGCCGTCCGCCCCCGGACGGGGATATCGTCTGGAGGTGGACCAGCCGACTCCCCATCCCGGCCCGTCGGGATCCGAGGCCCAGCCCGTCGTCTGCGCGGGCTGCGGCACGAAGGCCCCGGGCGAGATCCCACCCACCTGGACCTGTTCGGTGGAGAACGGGACCAGACAGTACTTCTGCGTCGACTGCGCGCGCGCCAACCTCCGGGCCATCGAGGGCAGGCTCGACTCGTCCTGGTGGTGACGCGCCCACGCAGTCACTCGGCGGAGGCGAACCCCGGCAGCCAGGTGTCCAGTTCGTCCCGCAGCCGCACCGTTGCGCCGAGCTGGCACAGAACCCCGATGGTGCTCAGCGTCACGCGGTGGATCAGCAGGTAGGAGGGCGGCAGGTTGATCTGCCGGCCCAACTGGTGCGCGGGGGAGCGCGGATCGGCGATCCGCGCCGCCTGGCCGCGCAGCCACGGCCGGGTGAAGGTGAACTCCTCGGCCTCGGCGGGCTCGATGATCGGCCTCAGGTAGTCCAGCACCGCGTCGGGATCCAGCTCGACGGACTCCTTCACGAACCCCTCGGCGCACAGGTGCCCGTAGACCCCTTCGGCGTCACCGTCCAGCGTCATCCGCAGCGACCTGCCGATGGGCCTGGGCCAGCCCCCGGGCAGCCGGTCGACCGTGCCGAAGTCCAGGACTCCCAGCCGCGTCCGGCCGTCCGCCCCCGGTACCAGCCGGAAGTTGCCCGGGTGCGGGTCCGCGTGCAGCAGACCGGTACGCGCCGGACCGGAGAACAGGAACCCGGCCAGCAGCTGTCCGGCGCGATCCCGCTCCTCCTGCGTACCGTCGGCTATCACCTCCGACAGCGGGGTCCCTTCCATCCACTCGGTCACCAGCACCTGGTCGCCCTGGTGCACGACGTCCGGCACGATCACGTCCGGGTCGTCCACGAAGGCGTCCGCGTGCGTCCGCTGGGCCTCGGCCTCCAGTTCGTAGTCGAGTTCCTCCGCGACCCGGTCGCGCAACTCCTTGATCAGCGGCTTGATCTCCATGCCGGGGACCAGCGGCCCCAGCAGTCCCGCGAACCGGCCCAGCTGCTTCAGGTCCGACAGCAGCGCCTCACCGGCCCCCGGGTACTGGACCTTGACGGCCACCTGCCGGCCGTCGTGCCACACCGCCCGGTGCACCTGCCCGATGGAGGCCGCCGCGGCCGGCTTGTCCTCGAACTCCTCGAACAGGTCTCGCCAGTCGGCGCCGAGACGGTCCGTCAACACTTGGTGCACGGTCGTCGCGGGCAGCGGCGGGGCCGCCTCCTGGAGCTTGGTCAGCGCCGCCCGGTAGGGTCCCGCGACCTCTTCCGGCAGGGCCGACTCGAAAACCGACAGGGCCTGCCCGAACTTCATGGCACCGCCCTTCAGCTCCCCGAGCGTGCGGAACAACTGCTCGGCGGTGCGCTGCTGGAGCTCGCGCGCCACGATCTCGGCGGACTTGCCCCCGATCCGCTTGCCCAGCCCCCACGTGGCCCGGCCCGCCATGCCGAGCGGCAGCGCGGCCAGTTTGACGGTACGGGTGACCGCCTTCCGGGGAAGATCAGACATATGCCCCTCCATGTCCCAGACAGCTGCGCCCCGAACGGCGGATTCAGGAAGGGCTCCGCCGACCCGACAGCCTCAACGCATCCTGTCATGGCCCTCCCGGCCGATCCCCGCCCGATCCTCCTCAGCTGACCCGCCCGCCCCACAAGGGCAGTCGGGGTGCGGGTGGACCGGGCTGGATTCCCAGTGCAGGGCGGGGAGGGCCGCCTCCCAGCGGGAGGCGGTGGAAGCGGGCAACTGTCCGTCGAGGAAGGCGAGTGCGTGGGCCGCGGCCAGCCCGGCCACCGCCGTGGACAGGCCCAGGTCGCAGGCCGCACTCGGGCGGCGGCGGTGGGCCGAGCGCCACTGCACCAGCATCCTGGGCCAGGCCGGGTCCCGGTCCACCCGGTCGCGCTCCATGCACCCGGCGCAGGCCGTCGACCCCGGCAGCACCAGCGGCCCCACCAGCCCAGTCCCCTCCAACACCCCTGCGTACAGGTGCGGGATGCCCGCGGCGACCCAGTCCGCCGCGGCGTCCGGATCCGGGGCCCAGGCCTGCAGCCCGTCCCGGGGCGCGACGATCACCAGGGCCATCCCCGGCTCCGCCCCCTGCTCCTCCCCGGCCCGCGGGGTGCGCCCTGGGGCCGACCCGCGCACCAGCCTGCCCGCGGATTCGGCCCGCGGCCGGCCCACGCTCCCGGTGTCCAGCCCGCCGGGCGCCACGTCCGCCGGCTCCACCCGGCCCCCGTCGAGCACCTCGACCCGGCCCACACCGGCTCCCGCCAGGACCGCGGCGATGACGGCCCCCACCCGGCCGCTCCCGCGCACCCGGACCCGTATCGCCCGGCGGGCGGCGATCCCCCGCAGGTCCCCGCCCGGCTCCCGGTGGACCAGGGACAGCGAACCCAGGTCGGGCCCCAGCCGTTCCACGGTCTCCGGAAACGCGCGCAGGGCCTGGGCCCGGGGTCCGCCCGCCGTGGCGTCGTCGAGCAGACCGGCCCCCGCCAGGGTCCTGACCACCTCGTCGGCCCGGCCGTCCGGCAGCCCCATCCCCGAGGCCTCGGACCGCAGCAGCTCCATCCCCCGGGTCCCGTCGATCCGGTCGATCAGCGTGCCCGTCGCCGTGTCCACGGGGCCGAGCACCACCGCGTGCGCGGGTGTCACCCCGAACTGAACCGTCTGAAGATCCCGCCAGGCCCGCGCCAACGCCGGTTTCACCCTCGGATACATGTCCGGTCCCCCTCGATATCCCGTGCGCACTGGCACTGATCCGTTTCCCGTACTTCCGCCACAGTGCCCGCCCGCCGGAATCCGTGCAGGAATTTGTCCACAGGTGCGAGGTATCAGGCATATGAGATGAAGGGAAATGAGGTTCCGGAAAACGGCTGGGAATCCCTCGTGTTCGAACCGCGGACGGGCGGGACTTCCGCCACCGCGACCGGGTACCGTCGTGGCGTGTCCGCCGACCCCCCGCAGCGCGCCGTCGAAGTCCGCCGGAGCGCGCGCCGCCGCAGGACCGTATCCGCCTATCGCGAGGGTGACCGTACGGTCGTGCTCATCCCTGCCCGGATGTCCGAGGCGGAGGAGCAGCGCTGGGTAGGGGTCATGCTCGACAAACTGGCCGCCCAGGAGAGCAGACGCACCTTCGGGGACGCGGAACTCACGGAACGGGCCGCGCAGCTGTCCGAACAGTACTTCGACGGCCGCGCCCGCCCCCGCACGGTCCGCTGGGTCACCAACCAGAACACCCGCTGGGGCTCCTGCACTCCCGCCGAGGGCAGCATCCGGCTCTCGCACCGGCTCCAGGGGATGCCCGAGTACGTCGTCGACTACGTGCTCCTGCACGAGCTCGCCCACCTCCTCGTACCCGGCCACGGACCCCGCTTCTGGGAACTGCTGGAGGCGTACCCGCGCACCGAGCGGGCCCGCGGCTTCCTGGAGGGCGTGGTCGCCGCCGAGCGGCTCCCGAAGGTCCCCGCCGCCCGCGAGGAATGAGCCCCCCGGCCCGCCCGCCGGCGCGCGGGCCGTCCGGCATGCCGCACGCCGGGTTTTGTACCGGGTCGGTACCGGCTTGGCCGGATGTCGGCAATTGCCGTTAGCCTGAGCGGCACGCATTCACAGTCGGGATGGGGGACGGTCGTACGTATGGCCAGGGAATTCCAACGCGGCCACAAGGCCAAGATCAGTGATCTCACGGCGGGCACCGATCTGTACGTAGGTGTCCAGATCGCAGGGTCCGGACTCGCCTTCGACATCAGCTGTTTCGGCCTGGACGCCAACGAGCAGCTGTCGGACGACCGTTACTTCGTCTTCTTCAATCAGCCGAAGTCGCCGGAAGAGTCCATTCAGCAACTCGGTGCGCAGTCGGGCGACACCGAATCCTTCCGGGTGACGCTGGACCGCATTCCGGCATCCATCCACAAACTGTCCTTCACCGCCACCATCGACGGTCCCGGACAGATGTCGCAGATCGGCCCCGGCCACATCCGGATCGTGGCCGGCGGCGAAGAGGTCGTCCGGTACGCGTTCACCGGTGCGGAGTTCACCACCGAGCGGGCCGTGATGCTCGGCGACTTCTACCTGAAGGACGTGTGGCGCTTCGCCGCCGTCGGCCAGGGCTTCGACGGCGGGCTGGACGCGCTGCTGCGGAACTTCGGCGGCGAGGTCGCCGAGGAGGCGCAGCCGGCGCAGCAGGCCCCGGCCGCCGCCTCGCCCGGGTTCGCCCCGCCGCCGCAGGCGGCCGCCCCGGCTCCGGCCTTCGGCGCCCCGGCCCCGGCTCACCAGGCCCCGCAGGCCCCGGCCCCCGCGCCGGTGCACGCCGCGCCCACCATGGCGGCACCGCTCGCCCCGGCGGCCCCTGCCCCGTACGGCCAGCCGCCGCAGCCGCCGCAGCCCTCGTACGGCCAGGTCCCGGGCCAGGTCCCCGGTCAGTACCCCGGCCAGGTCCTGCCGCCCGCCCCGGCCCCGGCCCCCTACGGGCAGCAGCCGGGCTACGGCCAGGTCCCCGGCCAGCAGCCGGGCTACGCCCCGCAGGGGGTACCCGCCGCCGGTGCCGGCCTCGCCGCCGCGCTCCAGCCGTACAAGGAAGCCCCCACCGGCAGCCGCTGGACCCCGCAGAACCAGCAGCTCATGCGTGTCGACCTCGCGATGGGCGGCCAGGCCGTCCTCGCGCGCCAGGGCAGCATGGTCCTGTACCAGGGCAAGGTCGACTTCAGCTACAAGGGCGCGGGCTTCGCCGGCCGCATCGTCGGCAACGCCACCGGCCAGGAGATGCAGCTCATGCGCTGCACCGGCCGCGGTCAGGTCTTCCTCGCGGAGAACGGCGCCCACCTGCACGCCATCGAGCTGCAGGGCGACGGGATCTGCGTCTCCGCCGAGGCCGTCCTCGCCTTCGACGAGTCGCTCCAGCACGAGGTCCGCCGCATCGAGGGCCACGGCATCCCCGGCGGCGCCCTGTTCACCATGCAGTTCCAGGGCACCGGCACGGTCATCGTCAAGACGCACGGCGTCCCGGTGGTCCTGCCCGTCACCCCGACCACCTTCGCGGACAGCAACGCCATCGTCGCGTGGTCCTCCGCCTCGCAGGTGATCATCTCCAGTCAGGTCCGGCTGCGGCGCAACGCCTACCCCGGCCACAGCGGGGAGACCGTGAACCTCCAGTTCCGCGGCGCTCCCGGCAACTTCATCGTCGTCCAGCCGTACGAGGTCTGAGGGAGCCCGACATGAACGCAATGAACCAGCAACTCGCGGGCTACGCCCCCACACCCGTCACGGCCCGCATGGAGAACCACGGCCGGGCCATGCTCAAGGTCGCCATGCAGAGCGGCCAGGACCTCTTCGCCCGCACCGGTTCGATGGTCGCCTACGAGGGCTTCGTCCAGTACGAGCCCAACCCGCCGGCCGTCCGTCAGATGGCCTCGCAGTGGGTCACCGGCGAAGGTGCCCCGCTGATGAAGTGCACCGGCGACGGCCTGCTCTACCTGGCCGACTACGGCGCCGACGTGGTCGTCATCAACCTCAACAACGACTCGCTCTCGGTCAACGGCACCAACCTGCTGGCCTTCGATGCCCACCTCCAGTGGGGCGTCGAGCGGGTCAAGGGGCTCGCCAAGTTCGCCGGCCAGGGCCTGTTCAACGTGCAGATCGCGGGCACCGGGTGGGTCGCCCTGACCTCCCGCGGCACCCCGATCGTGGTCGACTGCGGCCGAGGCGAGGACGAGACGTACGTCGACCCCGACGCGCTTGTCGCCTGGTCGCCGAATCTCAAGGTCAAGGGCAAGCGCAGCTTCAAGGCCTCGTCGATGATCGGCCGAGGCAGCGGGGAGGCCTACCAGATGGCCTTCTCCGGCCAGGGCATCGTCGTCGTACAGCCCAGCGAGGACAGCACCGACCGGCTCCGGGCCCGGGGCTGAGGGGGAGCGGACACATCATGCAGAGCGCACTTTTCGCCCACGCCGAGGCGCAGTCCCAGGAGCGGTACGCCGTCCAGAACCCGCAGCTGCTGCGGGTCTCGCTGACGGGCTCCGACGACGTACTCGCCCGTAAGGGCGCGATGGTCGCCTACCAGGGACTCATCGACTTCGACGGCGAATACCAGACCACCGGCCAGCGCAACGCCCGCCGCCGCACCGGCGAGGGTTTGGACCTCATGCGCTGCTCCGGGCAGGGCACGGTCTACCTGGCCAACCTGGCCCAGTACGTGCACGTCGTGGACGTGGAGCAGGACGGCCTCACGGTCGACAGCAGCTATGTGCTGGCGCTGGACTCCACCCTGCACACCGAGGTCATCGCGGTGGACAGCCAGTACGGGATCTCCGGCTCCGGCAAGTACCAGCTCAACATCTCCGGCCGCGGCAAGGTCGCCCTGATGACCTCCGGGCAGCCGCTGATGATGGAGGTCACGCCGGACAAGTACGTCAACGCCGACGCCGACGCGATCGTCGCCTGGTCCACCTCGCTGCGGGTCCAGATGCAGGCCCAGACGCACTCCAGCGGAGTGTGGCGGCGGCGCGGCAACACCGGCGAGGGCTGGGAGCTGAGCTTCCTCGGCACCGGCTTCGCGCTGGTGCAGCCCAGCGAGGTGCTGCCGCCGCAGAACGCCCAGCTCGGCCAGGGCGTCGCCGCGCAGTTCGGCATGGGGCAGCACGGCTCGCACGCGCAGAACCAGAACAACGCCTGGAACTGACG
>NZ_JBSGZP010000406.1:0-6776 GCF_053611065.1 Streptomyces sp. NPDC054840 | reverse complement strand
CTTTATCTCACAGGGATGGAGATTAAAGAGAATCACAAGAACTCATCACATATCTACTTTCCAGACAGTGATATTTCCCGCACGAAGGATTCCCCGCGAGGTCCGGTCAGCTCCCCACGTAGGCCGCCAGGTGCTCCCCGGTGAGGGTGGAGCGGTCTGCCACGAGGTCGGCGGGGGTGCCTTCGAAGACGATCAGACCGCCGTCGTGACCGGCACCGGGACCGAGGTCGATGATCCAGTCGGCGTGCGCCATGACCGCCTGGTGGTGCTCGATGACGACGACCGACTTCCCGGAGTCCACCAGCCGGTCGAGCAGGCCGAGCAGCTGCTCCACGTCGGCGAGGTGCAGCCCGGTGGTCGGCTCGTCGAGCACGTAGACGCCGCCCTTCTCCGCCATGTGGGTGGCCAGCTTGAGCCGTTGCCGCTCGCCACCGGACAGCGTGGTGAGCGGCTGGCCGAGGCTGAGGTAGCCGAGTCCCACGTCGGCGAGCCGCGTGAGGATGCGGTGCGCGGCGGGCGTGTGCGCCTCGCCCGCGCCGAAGAACTCCTCGGCCTCGGTCACCGACATCGCGAGCACCTCGCTGATGTCGCGGCCGGCGAGGTGGTACTCCAGCACCGACGCCTCGAACCGCTTCCCCTCGCACTCCTCACAGGTGGTCGAGACACCGGCCATCATCGCCAGGTCGGTGAAGATGACCCCGGCGCCGTTGCAATTCGGGCAGGCGCCCTCGGAGTTGGCGCTGAACAGGGCCGGCTTCACCCCGTTGACCTTGGCGAACGCCTTGCGGATCGGGTCGAGCAGCCCGGTGTAGGTCGCGGGATTGCTCCGGCGCGAACCGCGGATCGCGCCCTGGTCGATGGAGACGACCTCCGCGTCGGGGGAGAGCGACTTGTGCAGCAGCGAGCTCTTGCCGGACCCGGCGACGCCGGTGACGACCGTGAGCACCCCGAGCGGGATGTCGACGTCGACGTCGCGCAGGTTGTTCGCCGTGGCGCCGCGGATCTCCAGCGCGCCGGTGGGCTTGCGCACCGACGGCTTGAGCTCGGCCCGGTCGTCGAGGTGGCGGCCCGTGATGGTGCCGCCGGAGCGCAGCCCCTCGACGGTGCCCTCGTAGCAGACGGTGCCGCCGGCGGTGCCCGCGCCGGGGCCGATGTCGACGACGTGGTCGGCGATCGCGATCGTCTCCGGCTTGTGCTCCACGACGAGCACCGTGTTGCCCTTGTCGCGCAGCCGCAGGAGCAGGTCGTTCATGCGCTGGATGTCGTGCGGGTGCAGGCCGATGGTGGGCTCGTCGAAGACGTAGGTGACGTCGGTGAGCGAGGAGCCGAGGTGGCGGATCATCTTGACCCGCTGCGCCTCGCCGCCGGACAGGGTGCCCGAGGCCCGGTCGAGCGAGAGGTAGCCGAGGCCGATCTCCACGAACGAGTCGAGGGTGAGCCGCAGTGCGGTGAGCAGCGGGGCCACCGAGGGCTCGTCGAGGCCGCGTACCCACTCCGCCAGGTCGCTGATCTGCATGGCGCAGGCGTCGGCGATGCTGATCTTCTTGATCTTCGAGGACCGGGCGCCCTCGCTGAGCCGGGTGCCCTCGCATTCGGGACAGACGGTGAAGGTGACCGCCCGTTCCACGAAAGCCCGGATGTGCGGCTGCATCGCTTCCCTGTCCTTGGACAGGAAGGACTTCTGGATCTTGGGGATGAGGCCCTCGTAGGTGAGGTTGACGCCCTCGACCTTGACCTTGGTGGGCTCCCGGTAGAGGAAGTCCTGCATTTCCTTCTTGGTGAACTTCGCGATCGGCTTGTCCGGGTCGAGGAAGCCGGACTCGGCGTAGACCCGCACGGTCCAGAAGCTGTCGGACTTCCAGCCGGGGATGGTGAACGCGCCCTCGGAGAGCGACTTGGAGTCGTCGTAGAGCTGGGTGAGGTCGATGTCGGAGACCGAGCCGCGGCCCTCGCAGCGCACGCACATGCCGCCGGTGCGGGAGAAGGTCGCCTTCACCGTCTTGGTCTTGGCGGCGCCGCGCTCGACCGTGATGCCGCCGCTCGCCCGGACCGAGGCGACGTTGAAGGAGTAGGCGCTGGGCGGGCCGATGTGCGGCTTCCCGAGCCGGCTGAACAGGATGCGCAGCATCGCGTTGGCGTCGGTGGCGGTGCCGACCGTGGAGCGGGGGTCGCCGCCCATACGCTGCTGGTCGACGGTGATCGCGGTGGTGAGCCCGTCGAGTACGTCGACCTCGGGGCGGGCCAGGGTGGGCATGAAGCCCTGGACGAAGGTGCTGTAGGTCTCGTTGATCATCCGCTGCGACTCGGCGGCGATCGTGTCGAACACCAGCGAGCTCTTGCCCGAACCGGAGACTCCGGTGAACACCGTCAGGCGGCGCTTGGGGATCTCGATGCTGACGTCCTTGAGGTTGTTCACGCGCGCGCCGTGCACGCGGATCAGACCGTGGCTGTCGGCAGCGTGCTGCGCCTGCGGTGCCTGCTGCGCCTGCGGTCCCTGCGGAGCCTGAGGCCCGGTCGGGCGGGGGTCCGGCTCGGTGGCCCTGCTCATCGTGTCTCCATCTCTCGGGCGGGCCGTCTGCCCGGACTCCTGCGCGGACTCCTGAGGCAGGCGGCCTCAGTGCTTGCGGGGCTGGTTGAAGCGGAGCATGTTGCCCGCCGGGTCACGGAAGGCGCAGTCGCGGACGCCGTACGGCTGGTCGACCGGCTCCTGCAGCACCTCCCCGCCGGCGGCCCGGATGTGTTCGAAGGTGGCGTCGACGTCGTCGGTGGAGAAGATCACGCCGCGCAGCAGGCCCTTGGCCAGCAGCTCCGCCATGGCCTGCCGGTCGGCGGCCGAGGCACCCGGGTCGGCGAGCGGCGGTTCGAGGACGATCTCCACGTCCGGCTGCGTGGGGGAGGCGACGGTCACCCAGCGCATCCCCTCGAACCCGACGTCGTTGCGGACTTCCAGGCCGAGGATGTCGCGGTAGAAGGCGAGCGCCTTGTCGTGGTCGTCGACTGCGATGAAGCACTGCGAGAGGTTGATGTCCATGCCGTCGACGCTACGAGGAGGGTGCGGATTTCGCTTCTCCGATCCTGACCGGTCGCGTGAGGATCTTGGCGACGCACGCCGGGATCGCCGCGCCGTCGTCGTGGTTGCGGGCCCGGTAGGCGCTGGGCGTCTCGCCGACGAGCTCGGTGAAGCGCGAGCTGAAGGACCCCAGCGAGGTACATCCGACGGCGAAGCAGGCGTCCGTCACGCTCATGTCGCCGCGTCGCAGCAGCGCCTTCGCGCGTTCGACGCGGCGGGTCATGAGATAGCTGTAAGGGGTTTCCCCGAAGGCGGTACGGAAGCTGCGGGAGAAGTGTCCCGGCGACATGAGGGCGACGTTCGCGAGCGCCTGAACGTCCAGCGGCTCCGCGTACTCGCGGTCCATCATGTCCCGGGCGCGGCGCAGCCGTACCAGGTCCTCCAGATTCATGCGTTCCAGCATGGCACGCATGAGGTTTCCCGTCTGCGGGTATCGGGGCTTCCGGATTCGGTCAGCGCCCGCCGAGGCGGATCAGCCGAGGCCCATCGCCGCCTTGTGGACCCGCCAGCGGTCCATCACACCCAGCATCTCGCCCTGCATGAACGCGAAGAAGGCCGCCGTCTCCGCGACGCGTGCCCCGGCCGACGAGTCCGTGCCGAGGGCGGCCGCACCCTCGCGCAGGGTCTTCTCCCACAGGGTCAGCACCTGGTCGCGCCGGGTGAAGGTCTCGTACCAGAGCTCGTTGTGCAGGACGTACCGGTCGCGGCGTGAGCCCGGTTCGCGCTCGCGGCTGACCATGTTGACCTGGGTCAGGTAGGACACGGCGCCCGACACGGCGGCCGGGCTGATCCGCAGGGCCTCGCCCAGCTCCGCCGAGGTCATCGCGCCGCCGTCGCTGGCCAGCAGCTGGGCGAAGACGCGCGCGGCCATCCGCTGCATCCCGGCCTCGGTCAGCTGCGCGGCGAAGCGCTCGACGAAGCGGGAGACGGCGTCGCCGTCCCGGGCGTCGCCACCGGTACCGATGCCCGTATCGCCGCCGGTATCGCCGCCGGTATCGCCGCCCGTACCGGCATCCGTACCGGTCTCCGGGTCCACGTCCACCACGTCGTCTGCCACCTTCCTGACTTTACGTGATTCCCGAGATTCGCAAGCTTCAGAAATTTGTGAAAACGACGTACGTTCGCAAGCATGACGAAGGCAATCAGCGTTGCCGGCCTCCACAAGGCGTTCGGCCGCACCAGCGCCCTGGACGGACTCGACCTCTCCGTCCACACCGGCGAGGTCCACGGCTTCCTCGGTCCCAACGGCGCCGGCAAGTCCACCACCATCCGGGTCCTGCTGGGCCTGCTGCGCGCCGACTCCGGCACCGCCGAGCTCCTCGGCGGCGACCCGTGGGCCGACGCGGTCGCCCTCCACCGCCGCGTCGCCTACGTTCCGGGAGACGTCACCCTGTGGCGCAACCTCTCCGGCGGCGAAGTCATAGACCTCTACGGGCGCCTCCGCGGCGGCCTCGACCGGACCCGGCGCGCCGAACTCGTCGAGCGGTTCGAGCTCGACCCCACCAAGAAGGGGCGCACGTACTCCAAGGGCAACCGGCAGAAGGTCGCCCTCGTCGCCGCTTTCGCCTCCGACGTCGAACTGCTCGTCCTCGACGAACCCACCTCCGGCCTCGACCCGCTGATGGAGGAGGTCTTCCAGAACTGCGTCACCGAGGCGCGCACCGCCGGCCGCAGCGTCCTGCTCAGCTCGCACATCCTCAGCGAGGTCGAGACCCTCTGCGACCGGGTCAGCATCATCCGCAAGGGCCGCACCGTGGAGACCGGCACCCTCGCCGAACTCCGCCACCTCACCCGCACGTCTATCAGCGCCGAGCTGGCCGGCCCGCCGAACGGCCTCGCCCACCTGCCCGGCGTGTACGACGTCCAGGTCCGGGGCCGCACCGTCCGCCTCCAGGCCGACACCGACAAGCTGGACGCCGTACTGCGCTCCCTGACCGCCTCAGGCGTGCGGTCGCTGACCTCGACCCCGCCCACCCTCGAAGAGCTCTTCCTGCGCCACTACACCGAAGAGGCGTCCCGATGAAGAACCAACTGGCCGGAACCGGGACGCTGCTGCGGCTCGCCCTGCGCCGCGACCGCGTGATGACGCCCGTGTGGATCGCGGTCACCACGCTCATGGTCGTGAGCATGCCCGGCTCGCTGGGCAGTGTGTACGCCACCGACGCCGAACGGGCCCGGGTCGCCGCCTTGATGAACGCCAACAGCTCGATGCGCGCCCTGTACGGACCGGTCTTCGGAGATTCCCTCGGCGGCCTGACCGCCTGGCGGGCCGGCGTCTACGCCGCCGTCCTCGCGGCTGCCATGAGCCTGATCATCGTTGTCCGGCACACCCGCGAGGAGGAGGAGACGGGCCGTCAGGAATTCCTCTCCGCCGCGATGGTGGGGCGGCGGGCCCCGCTGACCGCGGCCCTGCTCGCCGCACTCATGGCCAACGCCTGTGTCGCCCTGCTCGTGGCGGGCGGTCTCGCGGGGCAGGGCGCGCCCGGCGCGGTCGCTCTCGGCCTGGCCGTCGCGGCCACCGGGACGGTCTTCGCCTGCACGGCCGCCATCGCCGCCCAGCTGACCGAGAGCGCCCGCCTCGCCAAGGGGATCGGGGCCGCCGCGCTCGGCGCCGCCTTCGTCCTGAAGGCGGCGGGCGACGCCGGTACGGGAGGCGGTCGGTCGGCCCTGACCTGGGCCTCGCCGCTCGGCTGGGCGGAGAACGTACGGGCCTTCGCCGCCGAACGCTGGTGGGTGCTCGCCCTGTTCGCCGCCGCCGCCTCGGTGCAGGCGGGCGCCGCGTACGTGCTGGCCGGGCGCCGTGACCTGGGCATGAGCTTCCTGCCCTCCCGGCCGGGGCCGGCCGAGGGGCGCCTGGGCACGGCGGGCGCACTGGCCTGGCGGCTGCAGCGCGGCAGCGTCCTGGGCTGGGGCGCGGGCTTCCTGATCGCCGGCGTCGTGTTCGGCGGGATGGCGGACGGCGCCGCGGACCTGGTCGGCGACAACGACCGGACCCGCGAGATCATCGAACGGATGGGCGGGCAGGGTGGTCAGGGCGGGTCGGGCGCGCTCACCGACGCCTTCCTCGCCACGATGGCCGGCATGTTCGGCATGGTCGCCGCCCTGTTCGCCGTCTCGTCGGTGCTGCGCCTGGCCGGTGAGGAGTCGGGGCAGCGCGCGGAGCCGCTGCTCGCGAACGCGGTCGGCCGGCTGCGCTGGGCCGGCGGCCACCTGGCCGTGGCCTTCGGCGGCTCGGCGCTGATCCTGCTGCTGGCGGGGCTCGGTCTCGGCCTCGGGCACGGCAGTGAGCCGGGCGCGGCCATCGGCGCCACACTCGCCCAGCTCCCGGCGGTGTGGCTGATCGGAGCGCTGGCGGTGCTGCTCCACGGCCTGGTCCCGCAGTACGCGGCGGCGGCCTGGGCGGTGGCGGGGGGCGCGCTGGTCCTGGGCTGGGTCGGTCCGGCGCTGAACCTCCCGCAGGCCGTCTTGAACCTCTCACCCTTCGCCCATCTGCCCCGGCTCCCGGGAGCGCAGGATTTGGACCGGACCCCGCTGCTGGCCCTGACCGCCCTGGCGGCGGCCGCGGCGGCGGCGGGCCTCGGCGCCCTGCGCCGCCGCGACATGATCGCGTAGACGCCGGCCGCGGAGACCGGATCTAGAACTCCACCAGCAGTTCCTCCAGCCCCCGGATGACGTACCCGTCCCGCCACCGAGGCTCCTCGACGAG
>NZ_JBSGZP010000405.1:0-6818 GCF_053611065.1 Streptomyces sp. NPDC054840 | reverse complement strand
ACGTGCGACGGAGCCGGTCCGCCCCGGAGAGCACGGCGGCGGCCAGCGCCTCGGCCGCCGCCGACGGACGCGGTCCGCGGAGCAGCGCGAACTCCACCGGCCCGAGCTCCGGCAGCCCGCTGACGCGCACCAGCCCCGGCGGGATCAGCCCGCGGGCGTGCGCCATCACCCCGAGCCCGGCCCGGGCCGCCGCGATCAGGCCGCTGAGGCTGCCGCTCGTGCACGCGATCCGCCAGGCCCGTCCCTCCCGTTCCAGCACCTCCAGCGCCCGCGCCCGGGTGATGCCCGGCGGCGGGAAGACGATCAGCGGAACAGGGCGCTCCGGGTCCACCCGCAGCCCTTCCGCGCCGATCCACACCAGCCGGTCCCGCCGGACGAGCCGGCCCCGCTCGTCCCCGGGCCCCCGCCGCTTCGCGAGAACCAGGTCCAGGCGCCCCGCGTCCAGCCGCTCGTGCAGCGTCCCGGAGAGCTCCACCGACAACTCCAGATCCACCTCGGGATGCTCGTGGCGGAACCCTTCGAGGATCTCCGGGAGGCGCGTCAGCACGAAGTCCTCCGAAGCCCCGAACCGCAGCCGCCCGCGCAGCCGGGTCCCCGCGAAGAAGGCCGCCGCCCGCTCGTGCGCTTCCAGGATCGTCCGCGCGAAGCCCAGCAGCGCCTCCCCGTCCTCCGTCAGCCCCACGCTGTGCGTGTCCCGGACGAACAGCGGCCGCCCCGTCGCCTCCTCCAGTCGCCGCACGTGCTGACTGACCGTGGACTGCCCCACGCCGAGCCGCCCCGCGGCCTGCGTGAAGCTGAGCGTCTGGGCGACCGTGAGGAACGTACGCAGCTGGACCGGGTCGTACATACCGGCCCACGCTAGCGCCGTTCATCACGGATCGCGATGGCAGTCAGTGCGGTATGCGGGTTTCCCGATGAGCGACCCACCACCGACCATGAAGGGAGCACCCGCCCCGACAGCAAGTGAGCACCCCCGCATGCGCCGCCCGCACCTCCCCGCCCGGCTGCCCCTGGACCCGTACATCCTGGCCCTGCTCACCACCGTGGGCCTCGCCGCCCTGCTCCCCGCCCGCGGCCCGGCGGCCGCCGCCGCCGACATCGCCTCCACCGCGGCCGTGGCCCTGCTCTTCTTCCTCTACGGCGCCCGGCTCTCCACCCGCGAGGCCGTCGCCGGCCTGCGCCACTGGCGGCTCCACCTCACCGTGCTCGCCTGCACCTTCGTACTCTTCCCGCTCCTCGGCCTCGCCGCCCGCGGCCTCGTCCCCAGCCTGCTCACCGCCCCCCTCTACGGCGGGCTGCTCTTCCTCTGCCTCGTCCCCTCGACCGTGCAGTCCTCCATCGCCTTCACCTCGATCGCCCGCGGCAACGTCCCCGCCGCCATCTGCGCCGGCTCCTTCTCCAGCCTGGCCGGCATCGTCCTCACCCCCCTCCTCGCCGCCGGCCTGCTCGACGGCGACGCGGGCGGCTTCTCCCTCGACTCCCTCCTGAAGATCACCCTCCAGCTCCTGCTGCCCTTCCTCCTCGGACAGGCCCTGCGCCCCTCGGTCGGCGGCTTCCTCGTCCGCCACAAGCAGGTCCTCGGCTACGTCGACCGCGGCTCGATCCTGCTGGTCGTCTACGCCGCCTTCAGCGCGGGCGTGGTCGCGGGCATCTGGCACCAGGTCAGCCTCCCGCGGCTCGCCGCCCTCCTGCTGGTGGAGGCCGTACTCCTCACCGTGATGCTCCTCGTCACCTGGTACGGCGCGGCCCGCCTCGGCTTCGGCCGCGCGGACCGCATCGCCGTCCAGTTCGCCGGGTCCAAAAAGAGCCTGGCCGCCGGACTCCCCATGGCCAGCGTGCTGTTCGGCCCACACGCCGCCCTCGCCGTGCTCCCGCTGATGCTGTTCCACCAGATGCAGCTGATGGTCTGTGCGGTCATCGCCCGGCGCCGCGCCCAGGATCCGCTGCCCGAACGCGCCGCCGACCGTGTGGCGGACGTCTCGCCCGCGCGCCAACGGCCCGCGCCCCGGGCCCGTTAACGTTCGGTGGTGACCTGGATACGCCCCCTCGGCGCGCACGCCGAACGCCCTTGCACGCTGGTGGTCTGCCGGGGCTGCTGCTGCGGTGACCCGCGCAAGAACCCCGGCTCCGACCACGCCGGTCAACTCGCCCGGCTGCGCGAGGCCGCCGCCGCTTCCGGGGGCCGCCTGGCCGTCCGTACGAGCGAGTGCCTCGGCCCCTGCGCCCAGGCCAACGTCATCGTGGTGCAGCCCACCACCGAGGCCCGCCGCCGCGGCGCCCGCGCGGCCTGGTTCGGCTGGGCCCTGGACGACACCGCGACCGACGAGATCATCGCCTGGGCCGAATCGGGCGGCCCGGGCACCACCCCGGTGCCGCCGACCCTGGACCTCCACCGCATCGACCCCCCGCAACCGAAGCCGGCGGACCGGCCGTCGCGCCGCGTCCGGAAGAGCCGCTGATGGCGACCGACACCAAGCGCTTCCTCGGCATTGCCGTGGGTGTGCCGGCCTGCCTGCTCATCCTGTCCGCCGCGGCGTTCTGGGCGCTGGGTGGCTTCGACTCCTCCTCCCGCCTCACCGAGGAGGACGTGGCCGGCACGTGGCACAGCACCGCGGGAGCGACGCTTGAGGTCATGCCCGGGGGCCGGGCCCGGCTCGCCGGCGCCTCCGGCTGGGACTGTGTCGGCCCCTCGGCACCGACGGCGGACCGGTTCTCCGCGAAGGGCACCTGGGTGTTCGCCACCCACTCCGACGAAGACCCGGGGGTCAGAGTCCAGTTCGTCGTCGACGGCGCGGGCGGCGAGCGCTGCGCCGACTGGTTCGCGATCAGGTCGCAGGAGCGGGCCGGCTTCCTCGGGTATCACGGCGGAGACCGCGAGACCTACCGCAGGACCGGCACCGCGGCCCGTTGATGACGATGAGGTGAGGAGCGCCCCTCCCATGCACGGCGGTACCGGCCCCGCGCGAGCAGGAGGGCACCTCTCGGGGACGGCGGCGGGCCGAGCGGTACCGGCGTACCCCTACAGGATGATCCGCTCGTCGCCCGCGTAGATGTTCAGGTCCGGCCCCCGCAGGAAGCCGACCAGCGTCATCCCCGACTCCAGCGCCAGGTCCACCGCCAGCGAGGACGGCGCCGAGACGGCCGCCAGCACCGGGATGCCCGCCATCACCGCCTTCTGCACGAGCTCGAAGGAGGCCCGGCCCGACACCAGCAGGACCGCGCCCGTCAGCGGGAGCCGCCCGGACTGGTACGCCCGGCCCACGATCTTGTCCACCGCGTTGTGCCGGCCCACGTCCTCCCGCAGGTCGAGCAGCTCCCCCTGCGCCGTGAACAGCCCGGCCGCGTGCAGCCCGCCCGTACGGTCGAAGACCTTCTGGGCCTCGCGCAGCCGGTCGGGCATCGCGCAGAGGACCTCCACGGGGACCCGTACCGGATCGGCGGCGATCCCCGGGAAACGGGTCGCCGTACGGACCGCGTCCAGGCTGGCCTTGCCGCACAGGCCGCAGGAGGAGGTGGTGTAGACATTCCGTTCCAGCGTGATGTCGGGCACCGGGACCCCGGCGGCCAGCTGCACGTTCACCACGTTGTAGGTGTTGGAACCGTCCTCGGTCGCCCCCTCGCAGTAGGTGACGGCCTGCACGTCCGAGGAGGCCGCGAGCACCCCCTCACTGACGAGGAAGCCCACGGCCAGGGCGAAGTCGTCGCCCGGCGTTCGCATCGTGATGGCCAGCGGTTTGCCGTTCAGCCGTATCTCCAGCGGCTCCTCGGCCACCAGCGTGTCCGGCCGGACACCCGCCGCGCCGTTCCGGATCCGGACGACACGACGACGCTCGGTGACCCGTCCCATGGTGATCAGCACACCCCTTCTGTTCTCGCCGGTTCCCGGCACACGCTCATTGTCCCGGTTCCGCTTCCCGCGACGCCCCCGGCAGGCGGATCCTCGGGAAGCTCCAAAATCCGGTGCCGGAATCCTGTCGGGTCACGCACACACGTACCCACCAGTAGCAGGCGAAGCTGGGTGATCCTGACTTCCGTACAAGGGGGGACCCCGCCCATGACTGGTTCACGCGTGGTGGCGCTAGGGCACTACCAGCCCGCGAAAGTGCTCACCAACGAGGACCTCTCGGCCATGGTCGACACCACCGACGAGTGGATCCGGTCCCGCGTCGGCATCCGCACGCGCCACATGGCGGGCCCGGACGAACCGGTGGACGAGCTGGCCTACCAGGCGGCGGGCAAGGCGCTGGCCGGCGCCGGCCTGACCCCGGACGACATCGACCTGGTGCTGGTCGCCACGTCGACCGCGATCGACCGTTCGCCCAACATGGCCGCGCGCGTCGCCGCCAAGCTGGGCATGGGCGGCGGCCCCGCCGTGATGGACATCAACGTCGTCTGCTCGGGCTTCACCCATGCCCTGGCCACCGCCGACCACGCCATCCGGGCCGGCTCCGCCACCCGCGCCCTGGTCATCGGCGCCGACAAGATGACCGAGATCACCGACTGGACCGACCGCACCACCTGCGTGCTCACCGGCGACGGAGCGGGCGCGGCCGTCGTCGAGGCCTGCGAGGAGCCGGGCATCGGCCCGGTCCTGTGGGGTTCGGTCCCCGAGATGGGCAACGCGGTCCGGATCGAGGGCTCGCCGCCGGTCTTCGCCCAGGAGGGCCAGTCCGTCTACCGCTGGACCACCAGCCAGCTGCCGCCGCTCGCCCGCAAGGTGTGCGAGAAGGCCGGAGTCACGCCGGAGGAACTGGCCGCGGTCGTCCTCCACCAGGCGAACCTGCGGATCATCGAGCCGCTCGCCGCGAAGATCGGCGCCGTCAACGCCGTCGTCGCCCGCGATGTCATCGAGTCCGGCAACACCTCGGCCGCCAGCATTCCGATGGCCCTGTCGAAGCTGGTACAGCGCGGCGAGATCCCGTCCGGCGCCCCGGTCCTCCTCTTCGGCTTCGGCGGCAACCTCTCCTACGCGGGCCAGGTCATCCACTGCCCGTGACGGTTTCCGGGGCCGCTGCTTCCGCCGGCTCGGCGGGGGAGCGGCGGCCCTCGGCCGCCAGCGCGCCGACCAGGACACACGCCAGGGCCACCAGCTGGCCGGCCCCCGCCCAGCCGGTTCCCACCGGGACGGTGGCGAGCGCGAGCACCAGGGCCGCCGCGCGGTAGCGGGCCGGTCGGATGCCCAGCGCCGCGCGGAAGGCCAGGTCCCCGGCCAGGTAGAGGGCGACCCCGCCGGCCAGCGCGACCGCCGGGCCGGTGTGCAGGTGCTCGCCGAGGTGACCGATGGTCTTCTTGACGCCCGCCGCGAAGACGGCGATGCCCAGGAGCATGGGCAGGAAGGCGTAGTAGTACGCGACCATCGCCAGCCTGAAACGCCGCTCCGCCGGGGTCTGCTCGAAGACCTCCTCGGCCCGCCCCTCGTCGCGTACGAAGTACATCCACCACATCGCCGACGCGATCGTCAGGGCCAGGAACGCGCCGCCGGCGATGCCGAGGGACAGCGGCAGAGCGCCCACCCCGATGCCGATCGCGATCACGGACTCGCCGAAGACGATGATCAGCAGCAGACCGTGCCGCTCCACCAGGTGCGCCGCGTTCATCCCGCCGAGCTGATCCCCGACCGTCTGCCCGGGCGCCTCGGCCATCGTGGCCGTCTCAGCCGTCTCGGGCGGCGCGGCCGTCTCCGCCTCCGCCGGCCCGCTCGCCGCGACCCGCTGCACGACCACCGGCGTCACGAACTGCAGCAGCAGTGCCAGCATCCACAGCCCCCAGGCCGGCAGCCCGTCGAAGAACCCGGCCGCCGTGACCGACAGCGCGCACAGGACGTTGGGCAGCGCGAACCACAGCACCCCGCGCCCGTGCGCCTGCGTGAACAGCGCGCTGTGGACCAGGACGACCAGCAGGTACCCGAGGCCGAAGGCGGGACCGCCGGCCCCGAAAGCGGTGGGTACGGCCAGGGCGCACACCATGAACGCCCCCATGGCCAGCATCAGCAGCACCCGCCGGACCGTCCGGTCCGGCGGCACCTGGTTGGTCAGGTGCGCGTAGCCCCCGTACATCCAGAACAGGACGGTGAAGATCAGCACCACCTGCCCCGCGCCCCGCACGCTCAGGTCGTCCGCCAGAAGCACCGTCAACTGCGTGATGGTGAAGACGAAAACGAGATCGAAGAACAGCTCCAGCGTGCTGACGCGGTGCTCGGATTCCATGCGCGGCTCCCCCCGGATGTGTGCGCAGCCATCCGACCGCCTGCCAAGCCCTGATGTCCAGCCGGTATCAGCATCCGGCGGCGAGGCGATCCGTCTCGCCACGGTCGGCGGTACATGCGTGCAGGTCAGCCCGGCGTGGCGGAGGATCACCGCCCGGATAAGTGGTCGGACCCCCGCCGATCCTTTGCTATTGTTGTCCATGTCGCCGCGGGAAACCGGGGCCGATCACCTGGTCCGGGTGGCGGAATGGCAGACGCGCTAGCTTGAGGTGCTAGTGCCCTTTATCGGGCGTGGGGGTTCAAGTCCCCCCTCGGACACAAGAAGCGAGAGCCCCACACATCGTGTGGGGCTCTTCTGTTTTCCCGGTGTGCCCCCGTTCCGGTCACGGGCCCAGGACCACCAGGCCCGTCGGAGTGGTCAGGCTGCCCGGGGGGAGCGACGTGAAGGTGTGGGGCAGCGACAGTCGGGGCTCCTCGGTGTCCGAGGCGGCGTCGAAGAGGTAGGCCGCGGCGGCCGCGGTGTCGCTGACCAGGTGGGGGCCGCCCGCCGCGGCCGAGCCTCCGGTGAGCGGGGTACGGAAGAGCCGCCGCAGGTGCCGCAGGGTCTCCGGGG
>NZ_JBSGZP010000404.1:0-6820 GCF_053611065.1 Streptomyces sp. NPDC054840 | reverse complement strand
GCGATGCACCACACCGGACGCCGCAACCCGGCAAACCTTCCCGGCCACAGCACTAGCGGCCTGCGGGCGTGGTGGACTTCAGGGTGCCGTCCGGGGCCGCCAGCAGGACCGGGGTGTCCGGGCCGCCGAGGTCGCGGACCGCCGCGCGGTCGGCCTCGGCCGGTGCCTCGGCCGCGCTGACGACGGCCGCCGCCTCCAGGGAGCGCGCCCCGCTCGCCACGGCCATCGCGACCGCGGTCTGCAGCGCGCTCAGCTTCAGGGAGTCGAGCTCCACCGTCCCGGCGACGTACGTGCGGCCCGTCTCGTCCCGCACCGCCGCCCCCTCGGGCACCGCGTTGCGGGCCCGGGCGCTGCGCGCCAGCGTGATGATCTTGCTGTCCTCGGGGTCGATCCCGGTGCTGTCGGTCATGGGCGAAAGCATAGGGAGCCGTCCGGCTCCGCCGCGCGACCACCCCACCGCCGGGGCGGGGGCACCACTACGGCCGGTCCAGCCGCAGCCGCTCCGCCCTCGGCAGGCCCGCGACCACCAGGTCGTACGAGTCCTCCACCAGCTCCCGCACCAGCCGGTCCGGCAGAGCGCCCGGCCCGCCCACCGTCACCGTGTTCCAGTGCCGCTTGTTCATGTGGTAGCCCGGCACGATCGCCTCGTGCTCCTCGCGCAGCCGCACCGCCAGCTCCGGGTCGCACTTCAGGTTGACCTTGAGCGGATCCGCGTCCAGCGCCGACAGCGCGAACACCTTGCCCAGCACCTTGAACACCGAGGTCTCGGGCGTGAAGGGGAACTCCTCCACCGCCGCGTTGAAGCCCAGGCAGAACACGCGCAGTTGCTCCGGGGTCATTCCCCCTCCTCCCCCGCGGCCTCCGCCGCGGCGACCGGCTCCACCAGTACCGTCACGATCTTGTTCCGGCGGCCCGCCGGGGATTCGGCGGTCAGCCGCAGCGGACGGCCGTCCGGCAGTTCCACCACCGACGAGGCGCCCGCGATCGGTACCCGCCCCAGCGCCTTCGCCAGCAGTCCGCCGACCGTCTCCACGTCCTCGTCGTCGAAGGCCTCGACCTTGAACAGCTCGCCGAGGTCGGTGATGTCGAGCCGCGCGGTGACCCGGTAGCGGTCCTCGCCCAGGTCCTCGACCGGCGGGAGTTCCCGGTCGTACTCGTCGGTGATCTCACCGACGATCTCTTCGAGGATGTCCTCGATGGTCACGATGCCGGCGGTGCCGCCGTACTCGTCGATGACGACGGCCACGTGGTTGCGCACCTGCTGCATCTCGCGCAGCAGATCGCCCGCGTTCTTGGTGTCCGGTACGAAGACGGCCGACCGCATCGCGGTCGAGACCAGGTCGGCCTCGGCGTCCCGGCTGATGTGCGTCTTGCGCACCAGGTCCTTCAGGTAGACGATCCCGACTATGTCGTCCTCGTTCTCCCCCGTCACCGGGATGCGGGAGAAGCCGGACCGCAGTGCGAGCGTGGTCGCCTGACGGACCGTCTTGTACCGCTCGATGCAGACGAGGTCGGTGCGCGGCACCATCACCTCGCGCACCAGCGTGTCGCCGAGCTCGAAGACCTGGTGCACCATGCGGCGCTCGTCGTCCTCGATCAGCGATTCCTTCTCCGCGAGGTCCACCATCGCGCGCAGCTCGGCCTCGGAGGCGAAGGGTCCCTTGCGGAAGCCCTTGCCGGGCGTGAGCGCGTTGCCGATGAGGATCAGCAGCTGCGGGATCGGCCCCATGATCCGGGCCAGCGGGACGAGGACGTACGCGGCCGCCGTCGCCGTGTTCAGCGGGTGCTGGCGGCCGATCGTGCGCGGGGAGACGCCCACGGCGACGAAGGAGACGAGCACCATGACGGCGATGGCCACGAGCAGCGCGGTCCAGTTCTCGCCGAACTCGTCGAGGCAGACGTAGGTGACGAGCACCCCGGCCGCCATCTCGCAGGTGACCCGGACGAGCAGGGCCACATTGAGGTAGCGGGTGGGGTCGCCGGCGACCTGGGCGAGCTTCTCGCTCCCGCGCCGGCCCTCCCGTACGGCCTGTTCGGCCCGGAAGCTGGAGATACGGGCGATGCCGGACTCGGCGCAGGCCGCGAACCAGGCCACCACCACCAGCAGCACCGCGCCGGTGATCAGCTGGGGGGCGTTCACGAGACGGTCGGAGCCGGGGACGGACCGGTCATGCCGCGCTCGCCGCGCCAGCCGTCGACGATGGCCGCCTGAAGGCCGAACATCTCGGCCTTCTCCTCCGGCTCCTCGTGGTCGTAGCCGAGCAGGTGCAGCACTCCGTGGACGGTCAGGAGCTGGAGCTCCTCGTCCATGGAGTGCTGCGTCGGGGCTTCCTCGCCCTGCCGCTTGGCGACCTCGGGGCAGAGCACGATGTCGCCGAGGAGCCCCTGCGGGGGCTCCTCCTCGTCCTTGGCCGGCGGACGGAGCTCGTCCATCGGGAAGGACATGACGTCGGTCGGACCGGGCAGGTCCATCCACTGGATGTGGAGCTGCTCCATGGCGTCCTCGTCGATGACGATGACGGAGAGCTCGGAGAGCGGGTGGATCCGCATCCGGGTGAGCGCGTAGCGGGCGATGTCGAGGATCGCCTGCTCGTCGACCTCGGTTCCGGACTCGTTGTTGACGTCGATCGACATGGTGCGCTGAGTTCTACTTCCCGTGTTGGCCGTTCCGGCCGTTACTACCGTCCTGGCCCTGCTGACTCTCGTCGTACTGCTCGTACGCGTCGACGATACGGCCGACCAGCTTGTGCCGGACGACATCCTCGGACGTGAGCCGCGAGAAGTGGATGTCCGGGAGCCCTTCCAGGATCTCCTGGACCTGGCGCAGACCGCTCTTGGCGCCACCCGGCAGGTCGATCTGCGTGACGTCACCGGTGACGACGATCTTCGAGTCGAACCCGAGCCGGGTCAGGAACATCTTCATCTGCTCGGCGGTCGTGTTCTGCGCCTCGTCGAGGACGACGAACGCGTCATTCAGGGTGCGACCCCTCATGTAGGCCAGCGGCGCCACCTCGATCGTGCCCGCCGCCATCAGCCGCGGGATCGAGTCGGGGTCGATCATGTCGTGCAGCGCGTCGTAGAGCGGGCGCAGGTACGGGTCGATCTTGTCGAAGAGGGTGCCCGGCAGGAAGCCGAGCCGCTCCCCCGCCTCGACGGCGGGCCGGGTCAGGATGATCCGGCTGACCTGCTTGGACTGGAGGGCCTGGACGGCCTTGGCCATGGCGAGGTAGGTCTTGCCGGTACCGGCGGGGCCGATGCCGAAGACGATCGTGTTCTTGTCGATCGCGTCGACGTACCGCTTCTGGTTGAGGGTCTTGGGTCGGATGGTGCGGCCGCGGCTGGAGAGGATGTTCTGGGTGAGCACCTCAGCGGGCGTCTCGGCAGGCCCGTCGCCGTTGCCGCTCGCCTTGAGCATGGCGATCGAGCGTTCCACTGCGTCCTCCGTCATCGGCTGCCCGGTGCGGAGCACCAGCATCATCTCGTCGAAAAGCCGCTGGATCAGGGCGACTTCCGCCGCGTCACCGATCGCGCTGACCTGATTGCCCCGAACATGGATGTCGGCCTTCGGGAAGGCCTTCTCGATCACGCGCAACAGGGCGTCACCCGAGCCGAGCACGGTCACCATCGGGTGCGTGGCCGGAACGGTGAAGTGGGCTCGCGCCTGCCCCGGCGCAGGGATGTGGGCTGTCGGTGTCTGAGTCATGGGCCGGCACTGTGGCCTGCGCATACCTCCCGCTGAGGGGCCGCGCCGATCGACGACCTCCGGACTACCAAGCGTACGTCTCCGCCCCCGCTTCCCCGAGAGGTTTTACCGCCCGATCACCAAGGGGTGTCCCGTCATCCCCGGTGGATCGGCGCACGGCGTCGGATGCGGTGCATCGCAAGGCGGAGGCGTGTCTGCATACCGGTCGTATGCGGGCCCTCCGACACGCGGCGAGGTGCCGTAGCTTCGTCGCGCCCGCCGGGGATCACGGGACAGCCCTTAGGCGGGGCGCCGGAAGCCGATCGTCGGTACGGCTCTGCGCCGGGCCGCCGGGGCCCCGCTCGGCGGGACCAGGTCGTCCAGGAAGCCGTACCGGCCGCGCAGCTCCTGCGGGGCCGCCTGCCACCAGTGGGCCACCTCCGGCCAGCCCGGTGCCGACAGGGAGCCGCCGAACTCCTGCACCGACAGGGCCGCTGTCAGCCCGGCGAAGGCGAGGCGGTCCGCCAGCGGCCAGCCCGCCAGGGTGCCGGTCACGAAGCCCGCCACGTAGACGTCGCCCGCGCCGGTCGGGTCCAGCTCGTCGACCGTGATCCCGGGGACGTGCGCGGTCTCCCCGGTGCGTCCGTCCACCGCGTACGAGCCCTCGGCGCCCATCGTCACCACCGCGATCGGCACTCTGTCGGCCAGTGCCCGGGCCGCGGCTCTCGGAGAGTCGGTCCGGGTGTAGCGCATCGCCTCGCCCGCGTTCGGCAGGAAGGCCTCGCAGTGCTCCAGGTCGGCCAGGGCGCCCAGGTCCCAGCGGCCGCTCTCGTCCCATCCCACGTCCGCGAAGATCCGCGAGCCGCACCGGGCGGCCTCGCCGATCCACTCCTCGCCGCGGCCGGGTCCCAGCGCGGCCACCGCCGCGCGGGCCCGCGGCGGGCACTGCGGGAAGGGCCCGGGGCCCGCCGGCGGAAGGGCCTCGTGGCCGTGCGAGACCATCGTGCGCTCGCCCTCGTACGCCATCGATACGGTGACCGGGCTGTGCCAGCCGGGGATGGTGTGCGACATGGACAGGTCGATGCCCTCGCCCTGCTCGAGGGCGTCCCAGCAGTACTCGCCGTAGTGGTCGTCCCCGAAGGCGGCGGCCAGCGAGGTGCGCAGGCCGAGCCGGGCCAGGGCCGTGGCCATGTTGGCGACGCCGCCGGGGCTGGAGCCCATGCCGCGCGCCCAGGACTCCGTACCGCGCACCGGGGCCGAGTCGAGGCCCGTGAAGATGATGTCGAGGAAGACCGTTCCGGTCAGGAAGACGTCACAGCCGGGTTCCAGGGGGTCACGCAGCGGACCGAGCGGGTCCACTGCTGCTGCGCGGATTTCGTAGTCCCGACCGGTCACGGCGATCTCCCCGTTGTTTCTCGAAGGCCCGTTTCTGCATGACGCATTCCCGTGGAAAGCTGCCGCCCTGCCCGCCCCGGCCAGGACCAAAACCCAGTGTGGCGCAGATCACTCTTGGAAGGCGGGTCGTCACTCGGACCACGCGGCGGACACGGCCCCTGTGCGGCCCTGCCCGCGGGCAGAGGCCGTAACGGGGCCCGTCGTCAGCCCCGCTTGGGCAGGGGCACCCGCGTCAGGTCCGCGGCCACCGTGAGGTCGCCCTCGAAGCCGGCCGCGCGGGCCTGGCGCTCGAACTCGGCCGGGTCGGTGTAGCGCTGCGAGAAGTGCGTCAGCACGAGGTGGCGTACGCCGGCGTCCCGCGCGACCCGCGCCGCCTGGCCGGCGGTCAGGTGCCCGTGGTCGGTGGCCAGCCGTTCGTCCTCGTCGAGGAAGGTCGACTCGATCACCAGCATGTCGCAGCCCTCGGCGAGCGCGCCCACGCCGGGGCAGAGCCGGGTGTCCATGACGAACGCGAACCGCTGTCCGGGCCGGGGCTCGCTGACCTCGCCCAGGGTGACCTCGCCGAGCCGCCCCTCACGCTGGATCCGGCCCACGTCCGGCCCCTTGATCCCATGGCGCGCGAGCAGCTCGGGCACCATGCGACGTCCGTCGGGTTCGGTGATCCGGTAGCCGAAGGACTCCACGGGGTGCGAGAGCAGCCGGGCCTCCAGGGTGTACGAGGACCCCTGTGCGAGCGTGCCGTCCGCGGAGACCGGTTCCTCGCGGAGCGGGACGGTCTCCCGGTAGGCCGTGGCGTAGCGCAGCCGGTCGAAGAACTTCTGCCCCGAGGCCGGGTAGTGCGCGGTGACGGGGTGCGGGACCTGGTCGAGGTTGATCCGCTGGATCACCCCGGCGAGGCCGAGGCTGTGGTCACCGTGGAAGTGGGTGATGCAGATCCGGTTGATGTCGTGCGCGGCCACCCCGGCGCGCAGCATCTGGCGCTGGGTGCCCTCGCCCGGGTCGAAGAGGATGCCCTCGCCGTCCCAGCGCAGCAGGTAGCCGTTGTGGTTGCGGTGGCGGGTGGGCACCTGGCTGGCGGTGCCCAGCACCACGAACTCTCTTACGGACACGTGCTATCCGGGGGGCCACTGGAGGCCGCGGCCGCCGAGGACGTGCGCGTGGGCGTGGAAGACGGTCTGACCGGCTCCGGTGCCGGTGTTGAACACGACCCGGTAGCCGGGTTCGACGATCTTCTCGTCGAGGGCGATCCGGCCGGCCTCGCGCAGTATGTCGGCGGCCACGCCCGGCTCGGCCGCGGCAAGGGAGGCCGCGTCGGCGTAGTGGACCTTGGGGATGACGAGCACGTGCGTGGGCGCCTGCGGGTTGATGTCCCGGAAGGCGACCGTGGTCTCGGACTCCCTTACCACGGTCGCGGGGATCTGCCCCGCGACGATCTTGCAGAACAGGCAGTCGGCCTGCGGTTCCCCGGCCATTGCTTCGCCTCCTGTGACGGTGATCGGTCCGGGCATCGTATCCAGCCGGGAGCCTGCGACGGGCGGGCATTTCGGCCCGTCGGGCCTAAGCCTGGGCCGATCGCCCCGATCAAGCCGAGATCGGCCGAGATCGGGCCGAGATCGGCCGGGCCGGGAGCCGGACCGGCCGCCTGGACCGGGCCGATCGCCCCGATCGGGTCGAGATCGGGCCGGGCCGGGCCCGGCCCGGCGCGGCCGGGAGCCGACCGGCAGCCCGTCACGACCAGCGGCC
>NZ_JBSGZP010000403.1:0-6823 GCF_053611065.1 Streptomyces sp. NPDC054840 | reverse complement strand
GCCGTGAATCGTGGCTGCGGAACACCCTTCGCCGGTCTAGGTGCCGATGGTCAGCAGATCAGGTCGCGGACGGAAGCGTTGTTGTTGTACGTGTTCACAAGGTTCCGGGACGTGTGAGCCTGAACGGTGTCGTACGGGCCGGCGTAGTTCGAGTTGTAGTAGACCCGGTAGCAGTAGTTCGAGGCGTTCTGGGTCGAAGCCGCGTTGTTCTTCACCGGCTCGCCCTCGCCATTGGCCCACGTGGTGAATATTTCCCCCGCGAGATTGGGGACGTTGCCGTCCGTGAACCATCGGGCGCCGGCCTGGTTGGAGTTGTAGTAGAGACAGAAAAACCCGGTGTTGCATGCGTACGCGCTGGCCGGTGTGGCCATTCCGAGTGTCACAGCAGCTGAGGCGACCAGAAGTGCCAGGGTCCGCTTCATGCGCATGGTTCATCCCCCTACGTGGTGGTGTTCTCGCCGGCGTCGAATCGGGTGCCGCGAAGGGGATTTGTTCCCGAATGCGGCACGCCCGGATCCAGACCAGCCGTGTCCATGCCGACTATAGTGAACAGTCCATACGTACTCAACAGCGCCCATAAAAGCGCGAGTTGAAATGAAGTAGGATCGTCGGGCTCTCCTGCCGGGTGTGTCTCAGATGTGCAACTCGGGCGGGAAACCGGTCCAGCGCAGTTCGGCCGGAAGGTGCCGCATGTCGTTGGAGACGAGGACGGAGGCGGGCCGATCGGGCGCGTACCGGATGACCGTCAGGGCGGCATTGCCGTGGTTGAGTCCGAGCCAGCGCCATTTCGGCGCGTACATGGCGTCCCGGACGAGCCAGGCGACCAGGAAGTTGTGGGTGACGACCAGTTCGTGCCGGTCCACTTCGCCGTCCACCGGCCCGGTGAACAGGTCCATTGCCCGACGGGCCAGCCCGGGTCCGTTCTCGCGCTCCTCGGCGGAGGCGCCGTCGAGGAAGCGAAGGTAGAAGTCGGCCGACTCCGGCGGAAGTTCACTCCTTTCCGGCAGGTAGGGGACATAGTCGCCGGCGGCTTCCGAAAGGCGCACGGGGACCTCGGTCAGCTGGTCGCCGATCAGGCATGCCGTCTGCCGCGCCCGGGGCAGCGGGCCGTGGTGGACGGCCGTGAAGGGGATGCCCCGGAGGCGCTTGCCGAGCAGTACGGCCTGACGGCGGCCGGCCTCGGTGAGCTCGCTCTCGTCCGGTGACGCCTCGCCGTGCCGGACGAGGTAGAGGTATCGGGTGGCCGTGCCGGTCATTCCGGACTCCTTCGAAGCGGTGATCGATCTTGCCCATCGGGGGACGCCGCCCCTTCCGGTGCCGGTTCCGGTCCCCGACTCGCCCCTCATCTGACCTTCCGTCGGATTGGAACGTGTTCTAGTCTGCCGCGCATGGGCATCGCAATCACGCACGAGCAGCGCGAGTTGGCCGAGGCGGTGCGCGGCTGGATCGCGCGCGCCGTCCCTCCCGAGGAGGTCCGCAAGCTGCTCGACACCCCACCCCGGACCGGGGCGCGGCCCTCCTACTGGGACGCGCTGACCGAGCAGGGGCTGCTCGAACCGCACCTGGACGGCGGCACCCTGCTCGACCTGGCCGTCGTCGTCGAGGAGGCCGCCCGGGCCGCGCTGCCCGGGGCGTACCTGCCGAGCGCGCTGGCCTCCGTACTGCTGCAGCGGGCCGGCGCCGAGCCGCTCTTCGGCCGGGTCGGGGCGGTCGCCCTCGGGCCCGGGACCCTGACCGCCGTCGCCGTCGAAGGCGGCGGGTACCTGCTCGACGGACTCGCCCCGCCCGTCCTCGGCGGTGGTGAGGCCGACCTGGTGCTGCTCGCCGCCGAGGCCGCGCACGGCACCCGCTGGTTCGCCGTGGACGCCGCCGCACTGGACATCCGGACGCACGAGAGCGCCGACCCCACCCGCCCCACCGCCGAGGTGCGGGCGCGCGGCGTCGCCACCGCCCCGGACCGGCTGCTGGCCCTGGACGCGGCCCTGGTCCGCGACCTGGCCTGCACGCTCTTCGCCGCCGACGCCTGCGGCACCGCCGCCTGGGCGCTCCACACGGCCGCCGAGTACGCGAAGGTGCGCGAACAGTTCGGCCGGCCCATCGGGCAGTTCCAGGGCGTCAAGCACCTGTGCGCCGACATGCTCGTCCGGCTGGAACAGGCCCGGGCGCTGGCCTGGGACGCCGCGCAGGCCATGGACGAACCCGCCGACGTGCGCTCGCTGGTGGCCGCCCTCGCCGCCGGGACAGCCCTGGACGCCGCCTACTCCTGCGCCAAGGACTGCATCCAGCTCCTCGGCGGAATCGGCTTCACCTGGGAGCACGACGCCCACATCTACCTGCGGCGGGCGCTCGTGGCCCGCCAGCTGCTCGGGCCCGGCGACGGGCATCGCGTACGGGCCGTGCGGTGCGCGGCGGGCGGTGCCCGGCGCGAACTGCGCCTGGAACTCCCGGCGGAGGCCGAGACGTACCGCGCGAAGGCCCGTACCGCCATCGAGGACGCGCGCGGGCTCGACCCGGCCGCCACTCGCCGCATCCTGGCCCCCACCGGCTACGCGGCCCCCTACCTGCCGTCGCCCTACGGGATCGGCGCGGGCCCCGTCGAACAGCTCGTCGTCCAGCAGGAGCTGGTCGCGGCCGGGGTCAAGCTCGCCGACCTCGGGATCGCCACCTGGGTGGTGCCCTCGCTGCTCGCCTACGGGACCCCGGCGCAGCGGGAGACCTACCTCCTGCCGACCCTGCGCGGCGACGTCACCTGGTGCCAGCTCTTCTCGGAGCCGGGCGCGGGCTCCGACCTGGCCTCGCTGCGGACCCGGGCGGAGCGGCGGGAGGACGGCTCCTGGAGGGTCAACGGCCAGAAGGTGTGGACGAGTTCCGCGCACAGCGCCGACCACGGCATCCTGCTGGCCCGCACCGACCCGGCCGCGCCGAAGCACAAGGGGCTCGGCTACTTCGTCGTCGACATGAAGAACACCCCCGGCATCGACATCCGGCCGCTGAAGGAGATCACCGGCGAGGCGCTCTTCAACGAGGTGTACTTCGACGACGTGGTCCTCCCGGCGGACGCGCTGGTGGGCGCGGCCGACGGCGGCTGGCAGGTGGCCCGCAACACCCTCGGCAACGAACGCGTCCACATGGCCGACCAGATGACCTTCGACACCGGCCTGGAGGCGCTCCTCGCGCGCGCCGCCGACCTCGACGGCACGTACCGGGCGCGGATCGGCGCACTCGCCGCCGAGGCGCACGCGCTGGCCTGCATCGGGCTGCGCACCACGCTCCAGCAGGTGTCGGGGCTGGAGCCGGGCGCGGGCGCCTCCGTACGCAAGCTCGTCCAGACCCCGCACCAGCAGCGGACCGCCGAGCTCGCGCTCGAACTGCTGGGACCGGCGGGCGCGGTGCGGGAGGGGGCGGGGGAGCGGGCGGTGCACGGGATGCTCATGTCCCGCTGCCTGACCATCGCCGGGGGCACCACACAGGTCCAGCTCAACGTCGTCGCCGAGCGGATCCTCGGCCTTCCCAGGGACTAGGAGTTGTCGGGCATGAAGTCGTACATCGTGGGCGTCGGCATGACGAAGTTCGAGAAGCCGGAGTCCCGGGACTGGCAGTACTGGGACATGGTGAAGGAGGCCGGGTCGGCGGCGCTCGCTGACGCGGGCGTGGAGTACGGACTGGTCGAGCAGGTCCCGGTGGGCTACTGCTTCCAGGCCTCCACCGCCGGCCAGCGGGCGGCGTACGAGCTGGGGCTCTCTGGGGTGCCGGTCTACAACGTCAACAACAACTGCGCGACGGGCTCGACGGCCCTGATGATGGCGCGGCAGTTCGTGCAGGGCGGGATCAGTGACTGTGTGCTGGCGCTCGGCTTCGAGAAGATGAAGCGCGGCGCGCTGGGCGGGGGCGCCGGCGGCGGAGCCGCTGATGAATCCTTCACGACCTCGCCGGTGGCCCGGCACTACGGGATCATGGCCGCCGGCCACGGCTTCGAGATGTCCCCGCCCACGGCGCAGATCTTCGGCAACGCGGCGCGCGAGCACATGGAGCGGTACGGGACCACGGCCGCGCAGCTCGCGGCGGTCGGCGCGAAGAACCACCGGCATTCGGCGGACAATCCGCACGCGCAGTTCCAGGACGTGTACTCGGTCGAGGAGGTCCTGGCGGCGAAGGAGATCCACGCGCCGCTGACGAAGCTCCAGTGCTCGCCGACCTCGGACGGCGCGGCGGCGGCGCTGGTGGTGTCCGAGCGGTTCCTGGTGCGGCACGGGCTGCACGACAAAGCCGTGGAGATCGTCGGCCAGGCGATGACGACGGACACCGAGGCCTCCTTCGCCTCGGGCTCCTGCATCGACGTGGTCGGCAAGCCGATGACGGCGGCCGCGGCCCGGCAGGCTTACGAGGCCTCGGGACTCGGCATCGAGGACGTGGACGTGGTGGAGCTGCACGACTGCTTCTCGATCAACGAGCTGCTGACGTACGAGGCGCTGGGCATGTGCGGGGACGGCGCCGCCGGGAAGCTGGTGGAGTCGGGCGCGACCACCTACGGCGGGCGGTGGGTCGTGAACCCCTCCGGCGGGCTGATCTCCAAGGGACATCCGCTGGGGGCGACCGGGCTGGCGCAGGCGGCGGAGCTGGTCTGGCAGCTGCGGGGCGAGGCCGGGCCGCGGCAGGTCGCGAGGGCACGGGTGGGGCTGGCGCACAACATCGGGCTGGGCGGCGCGGCGGTCGTGACCCTCCTGCGGCGCTGATAGGAACGCGCTTTTCGGCCGCGGGGGCGGAGCGTTAGGCTCCGCCCCCGTGAGCGAGATACGTGAGGCTACCTTCGGTGCCACCGGCAGCGTGACCAGGGACGAGTACGACGAGGCCGCCAGGGCGGCGGGGCTGTTCCGGCGGGGCCGGGTGGTGGCCGCCCTCGGTACGGTCCTCCTCGCCTCGGCGGGCGTGACGCTGTCCCCGGACGGTCTCACCCTGCACCCCGTCCCCCTCGGGATCGCGGTGGCGTACGGCCTCGTCGCGCTGCTGGTGCTGCCGCGGTGGGCGGTGGCCCGGGGCTTCCGCAGCGGCAGGGCCGCCGAGGAGAAGCGGGTCGTGGTGGACGGTACGGGCATCGAGGTGTTCCGGGGCGAGGAGTCGCAGCGGATCGTGTGGGACGAGATGCGCTACTACCACGAGACGCCCCGGCTGCACGTGTTCGTGGGCCGCTCGCGCCGCCGGACGTGTCTCGTGGTGCTGCCCAAGCGGCTGTTCACCGCCCCGGGCGAGAACGAGCTCCTCGCCGCCTTCGGGCACGAGCAGGCCGGCGACGGCTCGTAGCGGCCCTCGCCCCGCCCGGAGGCCGGGATCAGTGGGGTGCCGCCTTCAGTTCGCAGCGGCCGTCCGTGCACTCCCGCCGCAGGCGGCCCCGGGAAAGCGTCTGGGCCAGTCCGATCGCCCAGCACATCGGGCAGCCGCGCAGCGCCAGCAGGCCGACCGGGGCGAGCGCCAGGGTGATCGGGCCGTAGAGCGGGAGGAGGGCGACGGAGCCGGCCAGGGCGCCGAGGCCGATCGCGCCGCGGACCAGGTGTCGGGGCAGGGAGGAGCTGGCGAAGTCGAGGCCGTCAGTGGTCTTCATGATCGCCTCCGGGGGCGGTTCGCAGGGTGTCCTGAAGGGTCGCGCGGGCCCGGTGCAGCCGCGATTTCATCGCGGCGGTGCCGATGCCGAGCGCGTCGGCGGCCATGCGGCCGCTGTAGCCCTGGATGTCCCGCATGATCAGCACGCGCCGCTGGTCCTCGGGGAGGGCGGCGACCGCCCGCGCCACCCGGGCCGCCTCCAGGCGTTGCAGCACCTCCTCCTCGGCCGACATCACCTCGGAGTCCGGCAGCGGCGCGCGCTCCCGCGGCATCAGCCGGGTCCGGCGCAGGCACTCGTTGCGGACGATGCGGAACATCCACGAGGCCAGGGCGCCGGAGGCGCGCAGCATCCCGATCTTCCGGTAGAGGATGATCAGCGCTTCCTGGGCCGCGTCCTCGGCGTCCTCGGGCGAGGCGCACAACGAGTACGCGAACCTGCGGACGTTCGGGTGCGAGCCGGAGACCAGCGCGGTCAGCGAATCGACGTCCCCGCCCCGCGCCGCGGCGATCAGCGGTTCGGCGGGCCAGGTCCACTCAGCCACGGGAGCGGGCCCGTCGGCGCACCACGAGGACGGTGCACGTGCAGAGCAGTAGCAGTGCGACGGCCCCGGCGACAACAGCGATCATGACAACCTCCAGGTCAGGTGCCGACCTTGGCGTCGGCACATGCATAAGAGGCACGGGCCCCGCAAAAGGATTCACCCTGATCCCAAAGGGTTCACCCCAGGGCCGGGTCCACCACCGTCTCACCCCGAGAGGCCCGCCGGATACTGTCCGCCAGGTCCTCGACCCGGCCGTCCCGCAGCACCAGTCCCACCGCTCCGGCGGCGAGGGCGGCCTCCGCGAGGCCGGGGTGCGCCGAGCCCGTCAGGACCAGCACCCGGCACTCCGGATCGTCGGCCAGCAGGGCGGTCACGGCCGCGAGCTCCTCCACCAGGGCCACCGCGGGCCGGGCCACGGGGTCCCGGACGACCTCGATGTCCGGCTGGAGTCCGAGCTGGAGCGCCAGGGCCGGATTCGGCGGCTCCAGCAGGACGCGCAGGGCGCGGACCTCACGATGGTCAACAGGCATTTCCTCCACGTGGGCAGGGTATGGCCCCGCTTCCCCGCAGGCGCGGAACACGCCGCACACACAGCGAATCTGACGTGAAGTCAAGAGCCTTCCCAAGTGTGGGGGTGTGCGTTATACATTCCCTCACCGGCCGGCACCTAGAACGCGTTCTAGAAC
>NZ_JBSGZP010000402.1:0-6825 GCF_053611065.1 Streptomyces sp. NPDC054840 | reverse complement strand
CGGTACGGGCGCGCCCCTTCGGCGTCGGAAGACCTGGGTCCCGCCGGACTCAGTAGGCCTCGGTGAAGAGGGTCGACGCCCGCTTGTCGGTGGCGCGGTAGTCGTCCTTGCCGCGCTCGATGAGCTTGGCGACCTTCTCCAGCTCGGTCTGCATCGTGTTGGCCTTGCTCTTGTACTTGCCCTGGAGGGTGACGTACTCGCGGTGCGCCTCACCGTCCCAGGTGTCGGTGACGACCTTCAGGGCCTGTTCCATCTGCTCCAGGTCCTTGATGATGTTCCCGGAGACGATCCGGATGCGGTCCGCCATCTGCTGGACCGACTCATACCGGACCCGAGTGTGCCCGTCGTTAGACATGTTCTTCTCCTTATCGGTGCGGCAGGGTGGTGAACGGCGCGCTGTCAGATGGCGTTGAGGCCAGAGCTGTTGCCGCCGGCCGAGCCCTGGACGCTCTTGAACGCGGCACGCACCTCGTCGTCCTGGGCGTTGCTCAGGTTCTTCGTCTGCGCCACGGCGTTGTGCAGGACGCCGAGCAGCCGACGGATCTCATCGTGGCTGTCGTTGAGCGTCGACTGGGCCGTGACGAAGCCGGAGGCGCCCACACCGGTCCAGCCGGCGCTCACGGTGGCGATGATGTCGGCCAGCTCGCGCGCCTGCTTGGTGACGGCGTTACCCGTCTCCTCGATCTTGTTCTTCGCCTGGACGACCGGATCGTCTGCAAGTCCGAAGGTGTTCGTGCTCATCGAAGCTCCTCACTTCTCAATTCGCCGGCAGAACCGGCGGATTGCGCAGCGGAGCGGGCATGACCCGGCGCGGTTGTAAGCCACGCGCCTGGGCGTCCCCCTCCGCTTCACGCGATCCCCCGATCACACTCGTGAAGCCTGGTGCCACTCTAGCCAGTTCATCGCACAGGCCCAACACCAGCAGGGCGCTTCCGTAGATGAACTGTGACCGTTCACTGCAAACGGCGTCGGCGGCTGCGTGCATCCCGGACGACCGTTGCGGTGCCCGCGATGACGGCGATGAGGACGGCGCCGATGCCGAGAGCGTACGTGCCGAACCGCTCCTCGCGCTCCTGGGCCGTCTCGGTGAGCTGGAGCGCCGCCGCCTCGGGGGCCGCCGCCGGGGGCGGGCCCGGGTCGGGGACCGGGGCCTTCGGGGTCTGCTGGTCGTGGGAGAGCGCGCGCACCGGGTCGATGACACCCCAACCCACGTAGTCGTCACGGCCGTTGACCGCCCGTTCGGCGGTGTTCTGGATCTGCCAGACGATCTGCTGCGCGGACCAGTCCGTGTGCTCGGCGCGCAGCAGGGCGGCGACTCCGGCGACGTACGGCGCGGAGAAGCTGGTGCCGTTGTCGATGCACTGGCCGAAGCCGGGAACGGTGGAGACCATGTCGACGCCGGGCGCCGCCACCCCGATGAAGTCACCGGGCTGGGAGAACCCGGCCCGCTCGTTGTTGCGGTCCGAGGCGCCCACGGCGAGCACTCCGGGGAAGGCCGCCGGGTAGGTCTTGCGCTTCTGGCCGCTCATGCCGTCATTGCCCGCCGAGGCCACCACCACGACGTTGGCGGCGACGGCCTTCTGGACCGACTTGCCGAGATCGGATTCGGCGGACAGCTGCGCGTCGGTGTCCTGTGAGATGTTGATCACTTGGGCGCCCTTGGCCACCGCGTGGTCGATGGCCTGGCTCAGGTTCGCGGCGTTGCCCTTGCCCTGCCCGTCGTTCTGCCGGATCGGGATGATGGTGGCTTCCGGGGCCAGGCCGACGAAGCCGGTGCCCTGCTGGGGGCGGGCCGCGATCAGCCCGGCGACCTTGGTTCCGTGGCCGACGGTGTCGGTGGTGCCGTCGCCGCCCTTCGGGTCGACGAAGTCCTTGCCGGCTCCGGTGTCGATGGCCGCGCTGAGCTGCGGGTTCGCCCGGTCCACGCCGGTGTCGATGACGGCGACGCGGACGCTGTTCCCGCTCTTGTCCTTGCCCTTGGTCTGCGCCCAGAGCTCGTCGAGCAGCAGCCGCTGGAGGGCCCAGGGCCGGTCCTCGATCTGCTTCTTCATCGGGAAGGTGCACTCCCCCGCGCCGTCGAGGCGCAGCGCGTACGGGGGCCGCGGAGCGGTGCCGGGGGCCGCGGCGGCCGTGCCCGCGCCGCCCGGGGCGAGGGTGAGAGTGAGGGTGAAAGCGGCGGCCAGGAGGGTCCGCCGGGACGCGTGGGTGTGGGTCATCGGCGGCTTCCTCACGAACCCTGTGGCTGACGGGCGGAGTTGGTGTCCAGGCGCGGCCCCTTGGAGAGGAATTCCGACCAGGCGATGGGCACCATGGCCGGGCTGACGCTGCCGTAGCCGAGCCGGACCTGCGCCTGGCTGGCCTCGGGGCGGACCTCGGCACCGGCCTTCGACTGGTCGGGCGCGCCGATCTTCGACTGCTCGCTGTCGCTGTCGCCGTTGGCCTGGACGGCGTACCGCAGACCGGTGTCGGTGACCAGGAAGAGCGAGCCGCCGGCCGTGGTCTGCTTGCCCTGGACCTGGGTGTAGAGCAGGCCCGAGCCCGGGGTGACGTACGCGCTGGTGCCGCTGGCGGTGATGTCGATCGGGAATCCGGTGCCGGCCCAGGTGCTCAGGGTCTGGTTGCCCTGGCCGTCGACCGAGCGCAGGACGCTGCAGACCGTGTCGCGGTTGTTGGCCCCGCTGGACTGGTTACCGGCGGGCGGTGTCGTCTGGTTGATGCGTTCGGTCTTCTCCTGGGGCCACTTGATGTCGCCCGCGAACGGCGCGGGGTCCGGGTTGATCGACTGGAGGTCGACCTCGCGGGGCTTGCCGTGCATGTTGAGGCCGTCGGTCGCGGGCGCCGAGATCAGCAGCCAGGCCACGAAGTCGGAGACCGGGGCGACCTTCCCGGGCAGCACCACGTAGTGCTGTGCGCCGGATCCGGTCTGCGCCTGGAGCACCATCCCGACCTTGTTGTCGGCGGTGCCCAGACCCTTCACCCCGGCGTCGGTACCGGCCTTGCCGGGCAGCGCCGGGAAGGACAGGTCGTCGCCGGAATTGAGGGTCCCCAGCCACTCCGGGCTGACCTGCTGCGGGGTGGCGCCGGTGCCGACCAGCGCGTTGGTCATCGTCCCGGCGGCCGGGGTGCCCTCGGGGAACTTGTACTTCGTCCCGGCCGCGTCGACCAGGTAGCGTTCCTGGCCCGCGGCCGTGCTCTGCACGTACAGCGACTGGGTGTCGGTGAGCCTGCGGGCGTCGTCCGTCTTGGCCGCCTCGCGGTCGGCGAGCACGAAGGTGGCGGTCTGCACGCCACGGCCGTTGCCGCCGGGCTGCTGGCAGACGGCCCAGCGCTTGGCCTTGCCGGCGTCCTCCTTCGAGGGGAGCCGGTCGGGGGCGTACTGGATGCCGATGATGGGGCCGCGCGGCGGTTTGCCCGCGTCGAGGACCTTGTCCTCGACCTGGATCACCTTGAACTTCGAGGGATCCAGCAGGAGTCGGGCGGACGCGAGGTTCAGCACCGGATGCAGCCGGGTCTGGTCCTTGCCGCCCACCTTCGTCGTCAGCACCACGTACCGGGTCGTCGAATCCTTGCCGACGATGACCCTGGCCCCCGGCTCCGCCCAGCCCTTGGGAGCCGTCGGCTTGAACATGCCCCAGGCGCCGAACCCGGCGAGCACGAGCGCGCCGACGATCAGCCCGGGAAGGACCGCGCGCAGCGGACGCGGCGCGCCTTCCTCGGTTCCCGTGGCGGATGGCTGGAGGAACGCGGCCACCGTGCGCCGCTTCGCAAAGGTGTACGCGTTGAGCTCATCACGTCGTGATGCCATGACCGCCTGCTTCTCCCCGCACGGCCCGGCCGGTGAGTACGGTCCCCGGGCCTCGATTGTCGGACCGGGCACCTACTATGCCTCTTGACGGACGGTATGAAGGGGCCGGGTAGGGTGAGGCTGCCGCCCAGCCCCCTCCACACCGGGTCAATCAGGGCTTGTTGGGGTGGATTGGGGAGATTCCGGGGTCGTGCGGCAGGTGCCGCGCAGCGCCCGGACTCACGGGGTCTGGCCCCGGAAAGGGGAAGTGCGCGAGTGATGGCCACCGCGACGGAGCAGCAGACCGGCGCGCCCGCACCGGCACGTGTCGGGGTGACGCCGCATCCGAAGTCGAGCCCCGGCCGTTTCGGACCGTTCCGACTGCAACAGCTCGTGCTGCTCCAAGTCGCCGCGGCCGTCCTGCTGGTGGCCTGGGTTGTCGAACCGCTGCTGCTGGTTCCCACCGGTGTCCTGGCGCTCGTCCTGGTGGTGCTCGCGGTCGTACGCCGCCACCAGCGCTCCCTGCCGGAATGGATCGGCGGTGCGCTCGCGCTGCGTTCCCGCCGGCGCCGGGCCGCCGCCTTCGCCGTGCCCGCGGGCACGGAGCCGGGGCTCGCCCCGCTGGTCGAGGCCGATCCGGCGCTGCGCACCCTCACCTTCAGCGACCGTGACCGGCGTCCGGTCGGGATGGTCGGCGACGGGACCTTCCTGACCGCGGTCGTCCAGGTGGACACGGACGCCACAGCGCTGCGGCCCGACCGGGCGGCGCGGCCGCTGCCGCTGGCCGTCGTACGGGACATCCTCGAAGTGGACGGCATCCGGCTGGAGTCCGCGCAGCTCGTGCAGCACACCCAGCCGGCGCCGGCCCCGCACCTGCCCGAGCGGTCGATGGCGACCCGCAACTACGCACCGCTGCAGGCCCGGACGGGTACCCCGGCGGTCCGGCTGACGTGGATCGCGCTCAAGCTGGACCCGGAGCTGTGCCCGGAGGCGGTCACCGCGCGCGGCGGCGGGGTGGCCGGAGCGCAGCGCTGTCTGGTGCGCGCGGCGGACCAGTTGGCGAGCCGGCTGGCCGGGGCCGGGTTCACGGCCACCGTACTGACCGAGCAGGAGCTGACGGCGGCACTGGCCACCTCCTCGTGCGCGAACCCGATGGCGATCACCCAGGCCGGGCGGTCGAACAGCACCGGGCGGCGCACCGAGGAGACCTCGCGGACCTGGCGCTGCGACGACCGGCGGCACACGACGTACTGGATAGGCCGATGGCCGCAGCTGGGCGGCACCGGTGCGGCGGCGCTGCCGCAGTTCGTGGCGCTGCTCACCTCGCTGCCCGCGCTCGCGACCAACTTCAGCCTGACGATGGCCCCGGCGGAGCGACAGGGCGTCACCCTGACCGGACACGTACGGGTGACGGGCCGCAGTGACGAGGAACTCGTCGTGGCGCGCCGGGAATTGGAAAGGACGGCGCGCGGCGTGAAGACCGGGCTGGTCCGGCTCGACCGTGAACAGGTGCCGGGGCTGCTGGCTTCGCTGCCGCTGGGAGGGGCGCGATGAGGGGCGGATTCGGGCTGGTCGGCCCCCGTCGGGAGCGGCACGTGGTGCCCGCCGCGGACCTGGACCTGCTGGCGCTGCCCGTCGGGGACGACGGGGTCGTCATCGGGGTGGACGCCGAGGGCCGGTCGGCGGTGCTCGGCATCAACCGGCCGACGCCGTACGAGGTGACGCTGATCGGCGGCCTGTGGACGGCACAGGTGCTGGCGCTGCGCGCGGCGGCCACGGGTGCGCGGGTGGCGGTGGAGACCGGGCGCGGGCAGGTGTGGTCGGGGCTGGCGCAGGCGGCGGGCGGCGGGCAGCAGTGCGTGACGCTGCACGAGGTGGGCCGGATCCCGCCGCAGGGCGCCTCGGCGGGCAGCCCGGTGCTGGTGATCCGCGACTGCGGCATGCGGCCGCCGCGCGGGCGCGTGGTGGCCGGACCATGGCAGTCGGTGCTGACCCTGCTGCCGTACCTGAGCCCGACGGCGCCGCGTCTCCTGCAACAGTCGTCCCTGGTGGGCGTGCAGCGGGTGTCCCCCGACGAGGCGGAGCAGATCGGGCGCCTGATGCGGCTCCCGAGACAGGCGGTGGACTCCCTGCCGACGCTGGGCGACGGGGTGACCCTGTGGTGCACGCCCCGGGACCGGCAGTTCGTGATGACCCAGGGCACGGACGCGGAGACGGGCCTGCTGGGCGGGGCCCGGCGCATCGACTGACCCGGCCCCTCCAAGGGGGGCGGACAGTGGCGTCGGGACGCGATTAGGCTGGGTCCGGGCGCGGCGAGGTGGGCGCCGGACCAGTGTTCGACAGACCAGGAGGACCAGTGAGCGGCGATCGGAACGAGAGGCGCGGCGGGACGTGGGACGTCCCGACGGACGATCAGTCCGACGCGGAGCCCGATGTGACGGGCGAGTTCACCATCGACTACACCCCGCCCGCCTGGTACATGCAGGGCGGGGCCCCGGCCGCCCAGGTGCCGGGGCTCCCCGAGGGCAGTGGCTTCGAGCCCCACCGCCCGTCGGAGCTGGAGTCGCCCTCCACGATGCGGATCGCTCCGCCGGCTCCGCGGACTGCGTCCGACGGCGCGGGGCTGCCGGTTCCGTTCCCGCCCGCTCCCGCGGCGCCGGTCGACGCGGCGCCGGCGGCCCAGGCTCAGGCCCTGCCGTACTCGACTCCGGCCCCGGTCTCGACCCCGGCACCGGCTCCGGCTCCGACACCGATCGCCCCTCCGGCGCCCGCTCCGGTCGAGTCGGCCCCGCCGTACGCGAACCCGGCTCCGGCACCGGCCCCCCTCGCCCCTCCGGCACCGGCCCCGGCCCCGGCACCGGCGCCCGTCGAGGAGGCGCCCGCGCTCGACGCCCCGACTGCGGTTCCGGCCCCGGTCGGCGACGTGCCCGTACCCCTGCCCGCGGCCGAGGAGGTCGCTCCGGAGCCGGCTCCGGTGGACACCCCGCCCGCGACGCCGTTCCCGGCTCTGCCGCCCGTCGACGGGGTCACGCCGTACCCGG
>NZ_JBSGZP010000401.1:994-6834 GCF_053611065.1 Streptomyces sp. NPDC054840 | reverse complement strand
GGTGCGCGGGTGAGTGGGTGACGGCGTCTGCGGAGACGCTCGGGGCGGCTTCTTCGAGGTCGGGGGGAGGTGGTTGCGCGGTGCGCAGGATGCGGGGCTCCGTGGTGTGACCTCTATCCGCACGGTAGAGCCACCCGGCCTGACATTGAGTCGCAGACCGCCGACGGGCATGCGCGCCTCGATGTGCGCATCAACGGTGCCAACGGCATCGTCATTGGTTACGAGCCTCAGCTGAGCGCCCAGACAGCCCGCGGAATGCGTGCGCGGGAGGGGTTCCGGCGCCGCGGCGGTGTTCAGTCGGTCTGGGACTTCGCCGACCCCGACCACGCGGGCATCGGCACTGTCCCTTACGTCCGCACGCCCAACCTGCCGGCCTCCGTCATCCGCGTGCAGAAGAACCCCATCGCGGCCCAGGACGGCAACTTCGTCCTGGAGGAGGGCCAGTGCAGCCCAAACGGCGCGCTCACCCGGTGCCGGAGAAGCCCTACGACCCGGAGAACCCCACCGACGCCGGGTACTGCGGGGGCTGGCACCGCGTCCTCGTGCCTGCCCATCAGTCGAGCACCCAGACAGGGGAAGGTGGCCTGACCCTCACCAGGTTCATCGTGGAAGCTGCGGCCGGTGAGCGGATCCCGTTCCAGCGGGGCGGCCACCACGGTTGGCTCCCCGCACAGCAGTGGCAGAAGTACCTCGAGGTGAACGGGCCCGCCCCGGACGACAAGGAGCGCCAGCCATCCGTACGACAGGGGGACCGGCACGACAGGTGCACCGAGGACCGTCCGGCCTCCGAGATGCGGGCGGAACCGAAGCAGAGACGTGGCAGCCGCGCGATCGTCCTTGAGTCCCGCCCCCAGGAAACCGAGGCCGCCAGGGTTCCGGTCGACGCGTCGGGCCAAGCCATCCCGCTCTGCCGCTTCGGCTGCGGTCAGCCGGCAAGCCTTCCAGGACCCGAAGGGCTGCCCGAGCACTTCTCGTGCCGCAGGAAGCACAAGGTGTGATCTATCGCCACCGCGACCGCCCCTCGCCGAACAGCGTGAGGCTCTCGCCGGACTGCTCCGCGCCGAAGAGAGCAAGGCCGCAGCGCGAAGGGCAGCGCTGCCTTAAGCCGCCGAAGGGCGGAGAATTTTCCGCGGAAAACTCGGGCGCCCGTACCGGAACAGCGCCTCGAACCGGCTGCGCTGACCTGGACCATGCCGCCTGGAATGGTCGCCGAGTTCTCCGCGGTGTTCGCAGCGGAGGCCGCCGCGACGGGCGCTACTCCCAAATCGGGTGTGGCCGTCCTGGACACCCTCCGTCCCAGCCGTCAGGAGGTCCCCTCTCAGGCTTAGTAGGCCGAAGCGTCGCCCCGAGGCCCCGTACGCCACGGCGTACGGGGACTTTCCTGTCGGGTACGCGAGGCGGTCAGGCGCTACGCATGGTGAGAAGGGCGACCAGTCCCACGACCATGCCGACGAGGGCGATGTAGAGGGTCAGGACGATGCCGGCGCAGGTGGCGCCGCGGCGCAGCCGGTCGGTCCAGTGGGGAGCGGTCGTGTGAGGCAGCGCAGCGGCGATGACTCCGGCCATGAGCGCCAGGAGAAGTCCGATGCCGCAGAGCAGGGCTATGAGTGCCCAGGTGGTCATGACATGCCGTTCTCGCGGGTCGGCCTCTCGGCGGAGGCCGGCCGTCCAACGTGACGGGCATAGTCTTACTCTACCTAGGGACCTACGTCTATCTCTACCTAGCTAGATAGTAGTAAGGTATGGGCATGGGCGAACCTCGAATGACGCTGGCCACGCGGGCCGTGCTTTCCGCGTTCTTGGCCGGCCCCGCCGACGAGCATTACGGACTTCAGATCGCCGAAGCCGCGGACCTTCCCGGCGGCACGATCTACCCGATCCTTATCCGGCTGGAACAGTGCGGGTGGCTGGTAAGCCGCTGGGAGGACATCGACCCCCAGGAAGAGGGCCGGCCCCGGCGGCGCTTCTACCGCCTCAGCGAGCGCGGCGCGCAGTCGGCATCCACTGCCCTGGCCAAACCCAAGGGGCGCAAGCGCCGGGGAGCTGTCGCGCCGCACCATGCGGGCGGGACGGGATGAGCGACACGCTGCTCCTGGCAACTGTCGAGATGCTTTTGGCCACATCGGTTGTAACCCTCCTGGCGCGCTTGGTCTTCGAGCGCATCAAGAAGCGCATGGGCAAGGGGGGAGGCATGTTCCTGGGAGAGCCCCAGGCCCCAGAGCACCGCGTCGAGGTCCTGAGCACGGACGATCGGTACAAGTTCTTCTTGGTGTTCGTCCCCAAGGGATGTGACGGTTTACAGGAGCAGCCGCCCGGGGTGTCGAGGCGTCTGGCGCTCGCACTACGCCTCCTGCCGCCGTCCCAGCGTGCCCGCTACGCGGAGGAATGGGCGGGGGAGCTGTACGGCATGGACCCGAAGCAAGCGCTGGAGTTCAGCATCAACGTCTTGAGGTCCGCACCTATGGCGGCGTTCGTGCTGCACCTGAAGCGGTTGTTGGGCCGGAGGGCCGTCTGACCTGCATCCTCAGAACCCCGTACGCCGTGGCGTACGGGGGTTTCTCATGCCCTTGTATCTCGTTCTACCCGTACGGCTGACGGGTACGCGTGGGTAGTGGCGGGTCCGGAAAAGCCGCGCTTGCGGCCCTGATGTTCGGTGCCCTGACGGCCGGGGCGCTGGCACAGCAGGGCCAGAGGGAGGGGGCAGCGAAGCGGGCCGGCCGGCCCGGCGGCGGGCTGCTGGCGCGCTTCGTGTGGCCCGTCGTCGTCGGCCAGCTGGTGGCGCGCGGGGGTGGAGGTGGAAGGGGAGCGGATTGCCGCCGCCCTCGCCGCTGACCCGGGGAATTTCGACAAGCCGGCCGAGGGGGACGCTGCGCGCACTGCTGCTGCTGCTGCGGGGCAGTGGTCCTGCTGGCCGGGCGGTGCCCATACCGGGGTGCTGGCTGGCCGTGCCCGTCCTCGCGGTGGCCCTGGGACGCCGCTGGTGGCCGGTAGCGGCTCCGGTCTCCCCGACACCTTGGAGACCGGTAGAGGAGAGGCCGATGACGGTCGACCTAACAAGGTTGAGCGGCACGAGCACCAGCGAAAGTATCAGTGGATCAGAGGGTGGCGCACCGTTACTATTGCTGTATGGACAGGAGCGAGGCGATCAGGCGGCTCAGCGTAATCGCCGCAGACCAATGGGGGCTGGTCACCGCCCGGCAGGCCCAGGCGGCGGGGCTCTCCCGCGTCGACCTCACCCGCCTGATCGACGCCGACCTCCTCCAGCGCGCCGTGCACGGCGTCTATCAGCTGCCCGGCGGGACACCGACCCCCCACCTCGACATCAAGGCAGCCTGGCTCCGCCTGGACCCGGGCGCCCCGGCCTGGGAGCGCCCGCTCACCGGAGACCGCGCGGCTGTCGTCTCCCACGCGTCCGCCTGCCAGCTCTACGACATCGGCGACATCCCCGCCGACCACGTGGAGATTTCCGTCCCCCGGCGGAGGACCACACGCGAGCCCGGCGTCATCCTCCGCAAAGCCGCGATCGACGTCGACGACATCACCCTCGTCGACGGCCTACCGGTGACCACCGTGGATCGCACCATCTGCGACCTCCTGCTCAGCCGCGCCGACGGCGGCCACATCGGCCGGGTCCTGGCCGACGCCGACCAGCGGGGTCTCACCGATACCCGCGTCCTGGCGGAACGAGTGCAGCCCTACAGGCGCGCCTACGGTCTCCCCAAGAACGCGTCGGGATCCGACCTGCTCAACTTCCTCGCTGAGCAGGCCGGCTTCACGCTGAGAGACGAGCAGCTCACCACCGCGGGAGCGCGCGCCGCCATCAATTCCGCGATCCAGGAAGCGGTGGTCGCCCATGGGACGGCCTCCCCGGGCAGGGCGGCCGTGTACGAAGCCGCGCGTGCAGCCGGGAGCCGCCACTACGCGATCGGCGATCAGTCAGCAGCTCATGCCCTGGCCCATGCCCCGGGCGAAGGACTGCGAAGGGCGCTGGAAAACATTGCCCGCCAGAGTCCTGGAAAGGCATACCTGGAAGCAATGAGGTCGGTTGGGTCACTTTCGGCCCTGGAAAACACCGTGCTGGCCCAGTGGATGGCCGACACTCCCGCGCAGCTCGCTGTCGGCAGGGTCGCGGAACTGATGAACAACATCGCCCCCGCTGCCCACATCGCAGCCCTGTCGGAGACCACGGCGCTTGCCCAGCGACTTGCGCAAGCGGTCTCCGACAGTCCCGCGCAGCTCGCTGTCGGCAGGGTCGCGGAACTAATGAACAGCAACGCCCTAGCGGAACGACTAGCGGAACTGGCCCTCCCCCTGCCTGACATCGACCTCCCCGGCCTCGAACCGGGTGGCGCGGACGCCCAGGAATCCACGCCGCCCGACGGGCCCGACTGAGCTGTAGACCCGCCGATACCCTGGGATGCCTGAAGCCAGAACCCGGGGGAGTCGAGATCAGCACCAGCGGCAAGACCTACGCCACGCCTGCCAGCTTCGAGAAAGCTCTGAAGGACCACGCGAAACAGGTCGTGAAGCAGGATGGCGGAACCGTTGCAGGGGTGATGCGCGGCTTCTTCTTCCAGCGTCTGACCGCCCGCGTCTTCACCGCTGACCCTGTTGGTTGGCTCCTGAAAGGCGGTCAGGCCCTCCTTGTCCGCTACCCGTCCTTCGCCCGACTCAGCAAGGACATCGACCTCCAGCGCCTTCACGGAACGACCGAGGAAGCCCTGGACGCCCTCCTGACCGGTGCAGCTGTCGAACTCGGAGATCACCTGCGGTTCGTACCCCAGCGCATGAAACTCCAGGGCACCGACGGCGACGGCATCAACCAGGCTTTCGACGTCTACATCGGATCCCGCAAGGTGGACACCATCCACGTGGACCTGGTGACCGGCAAGAACGTCACCGCCCACCCCGCGGACTTCCAGCTCATGCCCCGCCCCGACCTTCCCTGGCCGACCGACTGGCCCCAGGTCCGCCTCTACCCGGTGGTCGACCATCTCGCGGACAAGGTCTGCGCGATGTACGAGTGGCGCGGCACGGCCCCCTCCAGCCGGTACCGAGATCTCGCCGACATCCTCCTCATCAGCCAGAACGAGACCATCGCCGCGGCAGACGCCCACCACGCCCTGCACACCGAGGCCGCCCACCGCATCGCCCACGCCACCACCGCCGAGCTGCGCCTGCCGCCCGAGTTCCAGATGCCCGCCCAGACATGGCGCGCCGGCTATGCCAAGGCGGCCAGGGACGTGGCCGGCCTGATCGCGTGCACGACCTGGGACGAGGCGGCCGCCGCCGCCCACACCTTCGTTACTCCGCTCCTGGGCGACGTCTTCTCCGGGACCTGGCATCCGGACAAGGCGGAGTGGGTGCGCGGCTGAGAGGCTGCGAGCCAGCTCTCAGGAAAGAATCCGCCCCTGCGCGCCTGCTGCACGCATACCGATCGGGTGCGCCGCCGCCCCGGTTCCGTTACGGTCATGATCAATCCGCGCCGACATGGGTGTGCGGAACAGGCCCGGTGCCCAGCGTGCTCTGGGGCAGTACGACCGGTCCGCTCTTCGGCCCCGGTACTTCACGGAGTACCGGGGCCGCGCTGTATCCGGCCCGCATGTCCTACACGATGGCGGGGTCCTTGCAGGAAGACCCCGGGTCTTCCCGTCACTTGGACGAAAAGACTCGGGGTCTTCAGTCGCTCTGCCCCTGGGCCCGCTTACTGGGCTCGGCCGTGCGTGCGGGCGGCTCGTGGATCAGCTCACCGCATGCCCCGGAGGCGCGGTGTGGGCATGCATCCGCCCTTGACCGGTTCGGGGCGCTGGCGCCCCGAACGGCCGCGATAGGGAAGAAGC
>NZ_JBSGZP010000401.1:0-984 GCF_053611065.1 Streptomyces sp. NPDC054840 | reverse complement strand
CGGGTGGGTCAGGCCCGGGCGGGGGCGGGGGCGGGGGTGGGGGCCCGGCGGCGGGGGCGGCGGGGGGGGGGGGGGGGCCCCCCCCCACGGCCGCGATAGGGAAGAAGCTCGATGGTCTTGCCGCTGCCGCTGGTTGGGCCGGTGTGAGGGTCGGAAACGAACCCGCCGGCATCCAGCCGTACAAGCGCTCGATCTTCGAATGCTCGTACGTATTCAGGGATGGTCGTTTCCGGTCGTGGTTCAGGTGAACTCGCTCACACGCGTCATCTTCTTGAAGAGGTTGCGGGGCGGTTGTTCAGAGATGGCGCTTCCGCGGGACCGGTTCGGGACGAATCGGGGTGAACCTGTTGTTCGGGGCGGGAGTCTGCCGCAAGTTTTTCGCCCCCCTGCCTGAGCAGGGGGGCGACAAGATGCACTCAGGCCTTGAGATGCCTCTTGATTCCGCGGCCAGTTGGAGCTGGACCGCGTCCCCATGGTGGCGTGCCACCGGGGTCTGTGGGCGCGAATCGCGGCTTGGCGGACAGGTCCGTGCGCAAGCCTGAAGAACCGCAACAACTAAACAATACGCCTGACCTGCGGGATCTGCGCTGTGAGACCTGTCTCGCTGATCAATTCTGTGGGTTTCTATCACTCGGGCGGGCGCTGCGCGTCCTTTACGGGGCTGTCGGGAGTCCGGGCTGCTTTACCAGACTTGAACTGATAGCGCTGTTAAGACACGACGGGGTGTCGCCGCCGAACGGGTTGTCCACAAGAGCGTGGGGCCCTTCGCGGCGTCTGTGGCGCTCCAACTGGAGCACCCCATAGGGCAGACTGATGTACGCGCGCTGAAGCCCGGAGGACCCCCGTCCTCCGCCGGGGGAGTTGGAGCTCCCGATCCGGTCGGACCACGCCGCTCTAACTGAATACACAAGCACTCAGGCCGCTTTACACCCCCGTACGGAGTCCCCTCCGCGCGGGGGCGAGCGAGGGCGCTCCGCAGATCGG
>NZ_JBSGZP010000400.1:0-6845 GCF_053611065.1 Streptomyces sp. NPDC054840 | reverse complement strand
TGCCTGGCCCGGCGCGGCCCCGGCCGCCACCCCCGCGCCCGTCGCCCCGGCCGCCACCTCCTCCCCGGCCGCCGCGGCTCCTTCCCCCGGCATGGCTGCCGGAGCCGGGCAGGTGCAGGCGATGTGGCCCGGCGTGCTGGAGGCCGTCAAGAACCGCCGCCGCTTCACCTGGATCCTGCTCAGCCAGAACGCCCAGGTCACCGGCTTCGACGGGACCACCCTCCAGCTGGGCTTCCCCAATGCCGGAGCCCGCGACAACTTCGCCAGCAGCGGCAGCGAGGACGTCCTCAAGGCGGTCCTGGCCGAGCAGTTCCAGGTCAACTGGAAGATCGAGGCCGTCGTCGGCGGAGGCTCCCCGGCCCCGATCCAGACCTCCTCGTACGGCTCCTCGTACGGGGCCCCGGCCGCGCCCGCCCCCGCCCACAACCCCACGTCACCGGGGCACCAGCAACAGCCGTCAGCCCCGCAGGCCCCGCCCGCCCAGCCGTACCCGCCGCAACAACCGCCCCAGCACTCGGCTCCCGCCCCGCAGCCCCCCGTACGGCAGGCGCCCCCGCCGGTGGCCCCCGAGGACGACTTCGCCGAGGAGGACGATCCCGATCTGGTCGACAGCGCCCTGACCGGACACGACCTCATCGTGCGCGAGCTCGGAGCCACCGTTGTGGAGGAATACACGAATGAGTAGCCGGGCCTGATTGGGTGGCCGCACGAAGCCGACCGCGCCGTCCGGGCTAGGCTGAGCAGCGTGAAGGTCCTCGTCATCGGCGGCGGCGCCCGCGAACATGCCCTGTGCCGCTCTCTGTCCCTCGACCCCGCCGTCTCCGCCCTGTACTGCGCTCCCGGCAATGCCGGTATCGCCGACGTGGCCACGCTGCGCCCGGTCGACGCCCTAGACGGTGCTGCCGTCGCGACTCTCGCCACCGAACTCGCCGCCGACCTGGTCGTCGTCGGCCCGGAGGCCCCCTTGGTCGCCGGCGTCGCCGACGCCGTGCGCGCCGCCGGGATCCCCGTCTTCGGCCCGTCCGCCGAGGCGGCGCAGCTCGAAGGTTCCAAGGCCTTCGCGAAGGACGTGATGGCCGCGGCCGGGGTCCCGACCGCGCGCAGCTACGTATGCACCACCCCCGAAGAGGTGGACGAGGCCCTCGACGCCTTCGGCGCCCCGTACGTCGTCAAGGACGACGGCCTCGCCGCCGGCAAGGGCGTCGTGGTCACCGACGACCTGGCCGCCGCCCGCGCGCACGCGCTCGCCTGCGACCGGGTGGTCATCGAGGAGTACCTCGACGGCCCCGAGGTCTCCCTCTTCGCCGTCACCGACGGCGTCACCGTGGTCCCGCTCCAGCCGGCGCAGGACTTCAAGCGCGCCCTGGACGGCGACGCGGGCCCCAACACCGGCGGCATGGGCGCGTACTCCCCGCTGCCCTGGGCCGACCCGAAGCTGGTCGACGAGGTCATGGAGCTGGTCCTCCAGCCGACCGTCGACGAGCTCCGCCGCCGCGGCACCCCCTTCTCCGGGCTGCTCTACGCGGGCCTCGCGATCACCGGTCGCGGTACCCGGGTCATCGAGTTCAACGCTCGCTTCGGCGACCCCGAGACCCAGGTGGTGCTGGCCCGGCTGCGCACGCCCCTCGCCGGCGTCCTGCTGAACGCCGCCAACGGCACCCTGGACGCGCTGCCCCCGCTCGTCTGGCGCGAGGACGCGGCCGTCACGGTGGTCATCGCCTCGCACAACTACCCGGAGACCCCCCGCACGGGGGACCCGATCGAGGGCCTGCTGGAGGTGGCCGCCGAGGACGAGCCCGATGCCTACGTGTTGCACGCCGGCACCCGGCGCGAGGGCAACACGGTGGTCAGCGCGGGCGGACGCGTGCTGTCGGTGACGGCGACCGGTTCCGACCTGGCGCAGGCGCGCGCGAAGGCGTATAAGGCGGTGGCGCGCATCCGTCTCGACGGCTCGCAGCACCGTACGGATATCGCGGCCAAGGCGGCCGAGGGCCGCTGACCAGCGGCTCCGCAGACCCGCGGGCTCGGTGCGCACCTCGTGCGCCCGGGCCCGCGGGCGTGTCCGCGTGCGACTGCATCCGGCCGCGTTCGAACGCACCCACCTTTACCCAAAGCCATTCCATCGGGTGATCGTCACCCGGTCTGCCTGACGCCCGCCCGTGCCCCAACTAGGGTGCGGCGCAAGCATTCCGGCACTTGGCCCACCGGCATTGCGATGTCAGTGGCGGGTGTCACAGTGGGGGAGTGAGCAACGTCGCCGCAGGGCAGAGGGGGTGAGGTCCGGCCGTGTCCGGAACCGGTTCGATCATGGAAGCGGGCGTACCGTCCGCGCGTTCCCGCGCTCTGGCCGTGCTGCGCGTGCGCAGCAGGGCCTCGGCCGTCGGGCTGCTGCCCGCCGCCCTCGCGGTGGTGCTGGTGGCCGCCCGGGCGACGGGCCGGCTGGCCGGTGATCCCTGGCCCGCGGTGACCCTCGTCGTGTGCGTGGTCGCCGTGGTGGTGCTGCTCGTCGGCGGTGCCTTCGCCGCGGTGGTGCTGCGGGCGAGCCCGGCCGTGACGCCGACCGTGCCGCTCTCGGAGGCGGCCGCGCCCGATCTCTACCGGTTGGTGCGCGACCTGGCCGACCGGATGGACGTGCCGCCGCCCTCCGCGATAGCCCTGACGCCGGACTGCGACAGCTGGCTGGAGGACCGCAGTCACGCGGCCCACCGCCGCGGGGCCGCCCGCGTCTTCGGCGGCAGTGCCGGAACCGTCGGGCCGGAGTCCGAGCCGGGCGCCGCCCCGGTGCTGGTGATCGGCTCGCCCTTCCTGTGGTGGATGCGGGTCGCGGAACTACGGGCGGTCCTCGCGCCCGTCGTCGCCGGTACGGGCCCTTCCGCGCACCCGGACATAGCCGACGCGCGCGGCTTCGTACGGGGCCTGGACGCGGCCGTGGACGTGGGCGGCCGGCGTGGCCTCGGCTGGATCGCCGCCCCTGCCCGGCTGCTGCTGCGGCTGTGCCGGACGGACGCCACCGAGATGGAGCGCGGGGTGGCCGCGGCCGCCTCGGAGCGCGCACAGGGTGTGGACTACGGGCTGCGCATCGTCGCCCAGGAGCAGGTCGGCCTCGCCTACGCGGGCTGGGACCGGCTGCTGACCCGGGTCGCGCTGCCCGCCTGGCGGATGGGCCGCTGGCCGGCGCACCTCGACGCCGGGGTGGTGTCCGCCCTGACCGAGCTGTCCCGGCGGGACCGGCTGGCCGAGGGGTTCACCTCGCGGCTGGGCGAGCGCCCCGCCTGTGACCTGCTGGAACAGCCCGGGCTGATCGACGAGGCGACCTCCCTGCTGGCCGCGCGGCTCTTCCACGGAGGTCCGGCCGAGGCCGGGCCGGACTGGTCCCCGGTGGACTGGGCGGCGTATCCGGAGGAGGTCGTGGACCGCAAGTGGCGGACGGAGGCGGCCCGCCTGCACGCCGCGCTGGACGCCCTGGCCGTCCCGTCGGGTCTGCCCGCGGGCCCTTCGTCCCCTGCATCCCCCGCACCGGCCCCATCGGGCACTGCGGCCGCCTCTGCGGCCCGGCCGGGCTCTCCGGGTTCTCCGGGCTCCTCAGGAGCGACCGGAGCGGCCCGCCCCGCCACGCTCGCGGCCGCCGGCTCCCCCTCCCCCACCGCGGACACCTTCGCCGGGCCGACCCTGGAGCGGGTGCTGGGCTACCTCACGGACCTCGGCGGTGAGGGCGCGGCCGGCGAGGCGCTGGCCGGCCGGATCACCGGTGAACTGGCCCGCGAGGAGCGGGCCGCCGGACCGGCCGCCGGGGCCGGGAAAGCGCGCGGGGCGGACGCCGTCCCGCTGTTCCCGCTCCAGCCGCCGCGCAGCGGCCGGGACCTGCTGGCCGACCACGTCACGGCGATGGTGTGCTGCGCGGCCGTGGACTCGGCCGGGGCCACCCCCGGGCTGGACTGGCTCGACGGGCCCGTCCTGCTGGTGGGCGGCGACCGCCGCTCCGACCTGGCGCCGCGCGTGCTGTGCCTGGTCGAGGAGGGGAACCCCGAGCCGCTGCGGTACTGGCTCTCGGCCCTGGGCGTCCGCCCGGAGAAGCCGGTCCGTCTGCTCTGAGGCGGTCGAGGCACCACGCCCCCGGGAGGACGACGGCTCGTACGGACATCCGGATGTCCGTGTTCCGTTCCCGTCAATTCGCGACGAACAGTGACGAGCTGCGTGCGTTATGTGATGTGCTGGGACCGGTCGCGGCTGGATGTCCTGACGCGGGTGCCGAAATGCACCGCCTCGGCTCCGCCAGGAGACCGTGCACAAAGGCGATGTACGTCCGTTCGGGGGAGCGAGGGAGGGGAGCGGTCATGGGTGCGGACCAGATCCGGCGTTGGGAGTCAGGCGCGCTCGCGCACGCGGTGTCCGACCCCTTCGGGCAGGGCCCCCTGCCCTGGTTCCGGGGCAGTGAGCTCTACCTCGACGACTCCGGCCAGGTCGTGCCCTGGTACGTGGACCCGGCCGCCGCGGCCGCCGGCACCGGCCGGATCCCCCGCGCCCGCGGCAACGGCGGTCCCCGTACCGCCGACGACGTGCACCGGCAGATCAAGGGCTTCGCCTCCACCGGCGGCGTGGCCCCGGGTGAGGCCATCGACTTCCACATCACCGTCGACCCGCCACAGCAGTTCTCCGTCGACGTCTACCGGATCGGCCACTACGGCGGCGACGGGGCCTCCAAGATCACCACCAGCCCGCGGCTCTCCGGCATCGTCCAGCCGGCCCCGCTCGCCGCCGACCGGACCGTCTCGTGCCACCACTGGTGGCTGTCCTGGCGGCTCCAGGTCCCCTCGTACTGGAGCGTCGGCGCGTACGTCGCCGTTCTCACCACCGCCGACGGCTACCGCTCCCACATCCCCTTCACGGTCCGCGACGACCACCCCGCCGACCTCCTGCTCCTGCTGCCCGACATCACCTGGCAGGCCTACAACCTCTATCCGGAGGACGGCCGCAGCGGCGCCAGCCTCTACCACGCCTGGGACGAGCAGGGCCGACTGCTCGGCGAGCAGGATGCCGCCGTCACCGTGTCCTTCGACCGCCCCTATGCGGGCGCGGGCCTGCCCCTGCACATCGGTCACGCCTACGACTTCATCCGCTGGGCCGAGCGCTACGGCTACGACATCGCCTACGCCGACACCCGCGACCTGCACGCCGGCCGCGTCGACCCCACCCGCTACCGCGGCCTGGTCTTCCCCGGCCACGACGAGTACTGGTCGGCCCCGATGCGCCGCACCGTCGAGCGCGCCCGCCGGCACGGCACCTCGCTCGTCTTCCTCTCCGCCAACACCATGTACTGGCAGGTCGAGCTCGGCCCGTCCCCCTCCGGGGTCGACGACCGGCTCCTCACCTGCCGAAAACGGCGCGGCCCGGGCCGCCCCAGCCTGTGGCGCGAGGTCGACCGCCCGGAGCAGCAGCTGCTCGGCATCCAGTACGCGGGCCGAGTCCCCGAGCCGGCGCCCCTGATCGTGCGCAACGCCACGCACTGGCTGTGGGACTCCACCGGCGCCGGCGAGAACGACGAGCTGCCCGGTCTGGTCGCGGGTGAGGCCGACCGGTACTTCCCGCGCACCCAGCTCCCCGAGCACGAGGACCGGATCCTGCTGGCGCACTCCCCGTACCTCGACAGCGAGGGCCACCGCCGCCACCAGGAGACCTCCCTCTACCGGGCGCCCAGCGGCGCGCTGGTCTTCGCCTCGGGCACCTTCGCCTGGTCCCCGGCCCTCGACCGCCCCGGCCACGTCGACGAGCGGGTCCAGCGGGCCACGGCCAATCTCCTCGACCGGATCTGCAAGCACGACTGACCCACGACCGACCCCACGGACGACCCCACGACCGACCCCACGGGCGATCCCGCCGCCGAGCCCGCCGCCGCCTCCGCGATCGACCCGCGGCGCGGACCCCTGTCCACAGGTGGGGACGCAGGTGCGCGAGAATCGGGGTGCGCTTCATACAGAACCACAGGGAGACCCCGTGTCCGGATTCGTCGAAAAGCCCGAGCCGGTTCAGGTTCCGGGCCTCGTCCACCTCCACACCGGCAAGGTGCGCGACCTCTACCGCGACGAGGACGGCCGCCTCGTCATGGTCGCCAGCGACCGCATCTCCGCCTTCGACTGGGTGCTGCCCACCGAGATCCCGGACAAGGGCCGCGTCCTGACCCAGCTCTCCCTGTGGTGGTTCGACCAGCTGGCGGACCTCGTCCCGAACCACGTCGTCTCCACCGACCTGCCCGCCGGCGCCCCCGCCGACTGGGCCGGCCGCACCCTGATCTGCCGCAATCTCGACATGGTCCCGGTGGAGTGCGTGGCCCGCGGCTACCTCACCGGCTCCGGCCTCGCCGAGTACAAGGAAAGCCGCACGGTCTGCGGGCTCGCCCTCCCCGAGGGGCTCGTGGACGGCTCCGAGCTGCCCGCCCCGATCTTCACCCCGGCCGCCAAGGCCGCCGTCGGCGAGCACGACGAGAACGTCTCCTACGAGGAGGTCGCGCGAACCGCCGGCGCCGAGACGGCGGCGCTGCTGCGTCAGACCACCCTCGCCGTCTACGGCCGCGCCCGGGACATCGCGCGCGAGCGCGGGATCATCCTGGCCGACACCAAGTTCGAGTTCGGTTTCGACCCGGAGGACGGCATCCTGGTCGCCGCCGACGAAGTGCTGACCCCGGACTCCTCCCGCTTCTGGCCGGCCGACCAGTGGGAGCCGGGCCGCTCGCAGCCCTCCTTCGACAAGCAGTACGTCGCCACATCGCTGCGGACCGAACTGCCCAGCTGCAAGATCATGATCGTGACCAGTCACGGCCGCCCCGGTCACCTGAAGAGGGCCCTTGCGGC
>NZ_JBSGZP010000399.1:0-6876 GCF_053611065.1 Streptomyces sp. NPDC054840 | reverse complement strand
GCCGATCAGTTCCTTCGTCGCGGCCAGCAGCTCGCTGTCGTCGGCGAGCGGCACGATCCGCAGCGCCGGCGCGTGCAGCACCGCCGCCCCGCGACGGCGCAGCAGCGCGATGAGCTCGTCCGCGCGCCGGGCGGCCGTGACCCCTACGGTGAAGCCCGCGAGCGGGCCGGTGTTCGTGTCGTCCATCGTGACCTGCCTAGTGACGCATGTGGGGGCGGTACGGGTGGACCGAGCCTGCCAACACGTCGTGTCGGACTCGGTTCACCCGTATTTCGCCCCGGTTACACCGACGTGAGCTGCGGTTTCGTCTCGACCCCGACCGTGTGGATCACCGGGGCCACGGGGCGGCGAAGGTATACCGCCCAGGTGACCGCGCAGCACAGGGCGTAGAAGCCGAGGAAGGTGACGAAGGCCGCCGTTCCGGAGCCGGAGGTGCGGAACGCCTCCCGGAAGACCAGGTTGATGCCGAGTCCGCCGAGGGCGCCGACCGCTCCGATGAGTCCCATCGAGGCGCCGGAGAGCCTCCGCCCGTACGCGGCCGCGCTCTCGCCGCTCATGCCGCGCGCCAGTGCCTTGGCCTGGAAGATGCCCGGGATCATCTTGTACGTCGATCCGTTGCCGAGGCCGCTGAGGACGAAGAGGGCCACGAACCCGACGAGGAAGACCGGCAGCGAGGACCGCTGCGAGGCGAACACGACCACGCCGGTGGCCGCCGCCATCGCCACGAAGGTCCCCAGGGTGATCCGCGCCCCGCCGAACCGGTCCGCGAGCGCCCCGCCCACCGGCCTGATCAGCGAGCCGAGCAGCGGTCCCATGAAGGTCAGCGAGGCGGCCTGGAGCGGGGTGCGGCCGAACTGGGTCTGCAGCACCAGCCCGAAGGCGAAGCTGTACCCGATGAAGGACCCGAACGTCCCGACGTACAGGAACGCCATGATCCAGGTGTGCACGTCCTTGACCGCTTCACGGACCGCCCCGGTGTCGTTGCGCACGGGGGCCAGGTTGTCCATGCGTACGGCCGCCAGGACGGCCGCGATGACGATCAGCGGGATGTAGGCGCCCAGCAGGTACCGCGGGTGTGAGGCGCCGGCGGTGGCGATGACCAGCAGCCCGGCCAGCTGCACCACGGGGACGCCGATGTTGCCGCCGCCGGCGTTCAGACCGAGCGCCCAGCCCTTCTTGCGCAGCGGGTAGAAGGCGTTGATGTTGGTCATGGAGGAGGCGAAGTTGCCGCCTCCCACGCCGGTGAGGGCGGCCACGAGCACGAAGGTCCCGTACGAGGTGCCGGGCTCCATCACCACGACCGCGGCGACCGTCGGCGCGAGCAGCAGCAGCGCGCTGACGACGGTCCAGTTCCGGCCGCCGAAGCGGGCCACGGCGAAGGTGTACGGCACCCGGACGATCGCGCCGACCAGGGTCGCGGTCGCGATGAGGAAGAACTTGCCGGCCGGGTCGATCCCGTACGCCGGGCCCATGAAGAGGACCATCACGGACCAGAGCGACCAGATGGAGAACCCGATGTGCTCGGAGAACACGGAGTAGACGAGGTTGCGGCGGGCGGTCCGCTCCCCCGTCTCCTTCCAGAAGGTCTCGTCCTCGGGATCCCACTGCTCGATCCAGCGGCCCCCCTTGCGCGGTGCGGTCGTACCGGTCATCACACGCCTCCACAGCTGTCGCGTCCGTGGAACGACCGTAGGAACGGCGCGTTTCAGCCCCGGTCACCGCCGCGTGACCGCCGGGAAACCTTGCTCTCACCCGCCGCCGGGGACACCTGTGAGCGCGGCCGGGAGCCAGCTCGCCGGGGGCACGTCCAGCCAGCCGCGTTCGGCACTGAGCCCGGCCGCGGCCCGGTGCAGCGCTTCGAGTCCGGGGTGGCTGAAACCCTTGCGCCACACCATGGACAGCGGGGACAGCGGTACGGGGTCGACCAGCGGCCGCTTCACGGATCCGGGCATGTCGACGAAGTCGACGGTCACCAGCACCGGATTGCCGGTCTTGGCCATGACCCGGCCGAACTCGTCCTTGCCGATGGCCACCGGGGCGGGCGGCGCCATCAGGATCCCGCGCCCGGCGAACAGCTCGCGCGCGAGTCCGGTCCACTCCAGCGTCCGCGGGTTGCCGGCGCCCGCGTACACGGTGTCCCCGGCCAGCGCGTCCAGCGGTACGGCCGCCCGTCCGGCCAGCGGGTGCCCCTCGGGCAGCAGCACGGCGAGCGGCTCGTAGCGCACGGGCCGGTGCGCGATGCGCGAGCGCCACACCGGGTCCAGTCCGTCGGCGTACCCGAAGGAGACGTCGAGGCGTCCGGCGGCGACCTCGGCGGCGGCGTGGGTCAGTCCGCTCTCCCAGCGGGCCATCAGCTCGCAGTCCGGGGCCAGCTCCCGGGCGCGCTCCAGGACGGTGCGTGCGGTGCTCGGGCCGTCGGTGTTCAGGTCGACGAGGAGCGCCCGGGGCGCGGCGAAGGCGGCGGCGACCGCCTCGTGCGCGGCCAGCACCCGCCGGGCGAGCGGCAGCAGCCGCTCCCCGTCGGGGGTGGGCTCGACGGCGCGGGTCGTACGGACGAACAGTGTGGTGCCGAGGGCCTCTTCGAGCCGCCGTACGTCCCGGCTCAGCGCCTGCTGGGCGACGTACAGCCGGGCGGCGGCGCGGGTGAAGTGCAACTCCTCGGCCACGGCGACGAACCCGCGCAGCAGCCGGGGATCCACATCACGGGGCATCATCCCCGGAGACTAACAACAGATCGGCGTGAATGGCCTCCGAACAGGTGTTGGACGGTTCGCCCGGTCCCGGCCGAGGGTGGTGGCCATGCCCCTCATGGCCGTCACCGGCAGCACCCTCGTCCTCGCCGCCCCGCCCGTCCTGCCCGCCCCCGTCCGTACTCCCCCGCGCCCGCCGGGCCCGCTGAGCCCTTACCGGCGCCTGTTCGCGCTGCCGGGCACCCGCGGGTTCACCGCCGGGAACCTCCTCGCCCGCCTCCCCATGGGCATGTTCGGGGTCAGCACGGTCATGATGATCGCCGGCCAGCGCGGCTCGTACGCCCTCGCCGGCGCGGTCACGGCGACCGGCCTGGCCGCCACCGCGCTGGTCGCGCCGTGGACCGCCCGGCTGATCGACCGGCACGGCCAGGCCCGGATCGCCGTCCCGGCCACCCTGATCGCGGTCCTCGGCTCGCTCTGCCTGATCGTGTGCGTCCGTACCGGCGCCCCCGCCTGGACCCTCTTCGCCTCGTACGCCGCGACCGCCACCACCCCCAACATCGGCGGCATGTCCCGCGCCCGCTGGACGCACCTGCTGCGGAACTCGCCGGGAGAGCACCACACCGCGATGTCCTTCGAACAGGCCGCCGACGAGCTCTGCTTCATGCTCGGCCCGATCCTGGCCGCCTTCCTCTGCTCGGTCGTCCTCCCCGAGGCCGGCACCCTCACCGCGGCCGCCCTGCTGCTGACCGGCATGCTCGTCTTCACCTCCTGCCGCGCCACCCAGCCCCCGGTGTCGGCGGGCCCGCACCGCGGCTCACCGCTGCGCGCCCTGGCCCCGCTGCTGCCCCTGTTCCTCGCCACCGGCGTGGTCTTCGGCTCGATGGAGATCGCCTCGATCGCCCACCTCGACGCCCTGGGGCTGGGCGCGGCCTCGGGTCCGGTGCTGGCCCTCCAGGCGGCGGGCTCCTGCGCGGCCGGCCTGCTCTACGGCACGATGCGCCCGCGCGGTCTGCGCACCTGCCTGATCGCCATGGCCGCCGCGATGGCCCTGCCCTGGGCGGCGGCGGCCACGGACTCGCTCCTTCCGCTGGCCTGCGCGCTGCTGCTGGCGGGCATGGCCACGGCTCCGACGATGGTGACGGCGATGTCGCGGGTCCATGCCCTGACCCCGGAGGGCCGCCTCAACGAGGGCATGACCCTCGCGGTCACCGCCATCTTCGCGGGCATCTCCCTGGGCGCGGCGACGGCCGGCACCCTGGTCGACCACCTGGGCCCCTCGACGGCCTACGCCCTCCCGGCGGTGGCGGCCGTGATCGCCCTCGCAACCACGGCCCGGCGTCCCCCCGTCACCGTCAGCCCCTCCGCCTGACGACGACCCCGCCGTCAGGCCACCAGACCTCCCCACATGACTCGTACCGGTTTTCGGTACGAGTCATGTACCATAAACCCGTACGACCCCAGAGAGGAGCGCACCGTGTCCATAAGCGCCAGCGAAGCCAGGGCGACCCTGTTCCCACTGATCGAGCGCGTCAACACCGATCACGCTCCGGTGCGCATCACCTCCAAGAGCGGTGACGCGGTCCTCATGTCCGCCGACGACTACGACTCCTGGCAGGAGACCGTCTACCTCCTGCGGTCCCCCGCCAACGCCCAGCGGCTGATGGAGGCCGTCGCACGCGACCGTGAGGGCGCCTCCACCGTCGCCAGGACACTGGACGAACTGAGGGAGCTGGCCGGAGGCGAGGAGTGAGGAGCGTTCACTTCGACCCGGCCGCCTGGGAGGACTTCCTGTTCTGGCTCTCGTCGGACCGGAAGATGGCCCGCCGGATCACCCGTCTGATCGGGGAGATCCAGCGCGATCCGTTCACCGGCATCGGCAAGCCCGAGCCGCTGAAGGGCGAGCTGTCGGGCTACTGGTCCCGCCGCATCGACGACGAGCACCGCCTCGTGTACCGGGCCGACGAGAAGGAAGTGAAGATCCTCAAGGCCCGCTACCACTACTGACGCATGACAAAGGCCCCGCAGCCGAGAGGCCGCGGGGCCTGTGCCCACATGGGATGAGTGGAGATGGCGGGAATCGAACCCGCGTCCAACGGTGCAGAAGCAGGGCTTCTCCGAGCGCAGTCCGCTGCGCTTTTCTCAGCCCCGGAGATCACACGGACAAGTCTCCGACGGGCTCAGTCACTGTTTGGTTTCCCTCCAACCCCCGTGACCGGGGCTAGAGGTTTAGATCCCTAATTGACGCCAGGATCCGGACCGGGACCACTTCCGGGCTGACGCTCCTCACAGAGGCTTCAGCTCACTGTTATTAGGCAGCGAGGGTGAAGCGGGAGTTATCGCTCTTGGAGTTGGCGATTATTGTTTGCGACATATGGTTAGCGAGATCATTGCCGCTTCCTCGGCTCGCTTCCCCTGCATCGACATCCGCTGTCGAAACCGATCATCCCCATGTTGCCACTCTTGAATTAAAGGTCCAGCTCAAGCTGCGCCGACCCCTGGGGGGCGGTGCTGACGCCATGGTACGCGAAGTGGACCACCACGTGCCAGATGATTAAACCGTGCCGCGCTGCTTGCGACGGATGGCCGAGATCGTCCGGTTCGTCTCGCGGGTGTCCTGCTTCTCCCGCATGGTCTGCCGCTTGTCGTACTCCTTCTTGCCCTTCGCCAGCGCGATCTCGACCTTCGCCCGGCCGTCCTTGAAGTACAGCGACAGGGGCACGATCGTGTGACCCGACTCGTCGGCCTTGCGCTCCAGCTTGTCGATCTCCTCGCGGTGCATGAGGAGCTTGCGCTTGCGCCGGGCGCTGTGGTTGGTCCAGGTGCCCTGGCTGTACTCCGGCACGTGCACGTTGTAGAGCCAGGCCTCCCCGCTCTCCACCGACACGAAGCCGTCCACCAGCGAGGCCCGACCCTGGCGCATGGACTTGACCTCGGTACCCGTGAGCACGAGACCGCACTCGTAGGTGTCGAGGATCGCGTAGTCGTGGCGCGCCTTCTTGTTCTGGGCGATCAGCTTGCGCCCTTTTTCCTTAGCCATAGTGCGGTCATTTTCGCACTATCGACCCACCCCCAGGCCACCCAATACTGTCACCGCCCGCTCCTCGACCCGCTCGCCCGCCGGCACGTCGGGGATGATGCCCTCGCCGTCCAGGCTGCGGCCCGCCGGTGTGCGGTACGTGCCCACCGTCAGCTCGGCCACCGAGCCGTCCGGGAGTTCGGTCGGCATCTGCACCGAGCCCTTGCCGAAGGTCCGGCTGCCCACGGCCACCGCCCGGCCCCGGTCCTGCAGGGCGCCCGTCACCAGCTCGGCCGCGCTCATCGTGCCGCCGTCGACCAGGGCCACCAGCGGCCGGGTGGTGTCCCCGCCCTCGGCCGCGTACAGGACCCGCTGGTCGCCCCGCACGTCGTACGTGGCCACGAGCCCGCCGTCCAGGAAGGCGGAGGCGGCGGTGACCGCCTCGGTGACCAGCCCGCCCGGGTTGCCGCGCAGGTCGAGCACGACCCCCTCGCCGGCCGGGGCCGCCCGGACGGCGGCCTTGACGCGCTCCCCGGAACCGCGGGTGAAGGAGACCACCTTGATGACGGTGACCCCGTCGGGACGCTGCCGTACGGTCACCGGCTCGGTCCGCAGCTGCTCGCGGCGCACGGTCTCGGTGAGGTCGGCGCCGTCCCGGCTCAGGTTCAGCACGACGGGGGTGCCGGCGTCGCCGCGCAGCAGGGCGACCACGGCGGTTACGGCGAGGCCCGTCACGGCGTGCCCGTCGACGCTCAGCAGCCGGTCCCCGGCGCGCAGCCCGGCCCGGGCGGCGGGGCTGCCGGGCTGGACCTTGTCGACCTTGATCATGCCGTCGGCGGCCCGCCCGGCCCACACCCCGACGCCGGTCCAGCGGCCGTCGAGGCCCTCGGCGAAGGCGGCGTACTCGCCCTGGTCGTAGACGGTGCCCCAGCGGTCTCCGCTGCGGCTGACGACCTCCTGGGCCGCCTTCTTCCCGGACTTCCCCTCGGCGACGGCCTCGGCGGCGGCGCGGGCGACGGCGTCCCGGTCGGCGGTGCCCGGCTCGCGCGGGCTCTCGGGCGCGGGGGCGCCCACCAGGGCCGCGGCGGCCGTGGCGCCCTCCTCGCGGTTCCAGCAGCCGGTGTACGCACCGGCGCCGACGGCGGCGAGGAAGGCCATCGTCAAAAC
>NZ_JBSGZP010000398.1:0-6881 GCF_053611065.1 Streptomyces sp. NPDC054840 | reverse complement strand
CGCGAGTACGTCCAGTACGAGCCGCGGCCCTCCGCCTTGCGATGCACCACACCGGACGCCGCAACCCGGCAAACCTTCCCGGCCACAGCACTAGGGAAACGACGGAAGGGCGGGGCGGGGAACCCCTACCCACCGGTAGAGACCTCTGGCAAGCTGCCGCCCATGAACTCCGCCGCCACCGACCGCGCCCGGTACGACCGGGCGACCGCGCACCTGGACGCGCCGCTGGCCATCGTGGATCTCGACGCGTTCGACGCCAACGCCGACGATCTCGTCCGCCGCGCCGCCGGCAAGCCGGTCCGGGTCGCGAGCAAGTCGGTCCGGTGCCGTGCGCTGCTGGAACGGGTCCTCGCCCGCCCCGGGTTCGCCGGGATCATGTCGTACACCCTCGCCGAGTCGCTCTGGCTGGCCCGGTCCGGGTTCGAGGACGTGCTCCTCGCCTATCCCTCCGCCGACCGGGCCGGCTTCGGCGAGCTGGCGAACGACGCCAAGCTGGCCGGCGCGGTCACGGTGGTGGTGGACGATCCCGCGCAGCTGGACCTGATCGACGCGGCCCGGGACGGCGGCGCCGAGGAGATCCGGGTCTGTCTGGAGCTGGACACGGCTCTGCGGCTGCTCGGCGGCCGGGTACGGATCGGGGCCCGCCGGTCTCCGCTGCGCGAGCCCGCGCAGCTGGCCGGGCTGGCCCGGGCGGTGGCCGCCCGGCCCGGGTTCCGGGTCGTGGGGCTGATGGCGTACGAGGGTCATGTCGCCGGGGTCGGGGACTCGCTGGCGGGTCGCCCGCTGCGGTCCCGGACGATCCGGCTGATGCAGGGCGCCGCCCGCAAGGAGCTGGCGGCGCGGCGGGCCGAGGTGGTGCGAGCCGTGCGGGCCGTCGTACCGGATCTGGAGTTCGTCAACGGCGGCGGTACCGGCAGCGTGCAGCAGACGGCCGCCGAGGACGCGGTGACCGAGATCGCGGCGGGTTCGGGCCTGTACATGCCCCGGCTCTTCGACAACTACACGTCGTTCAGCGGGCGTCCGGCGGCCCTGTTCGCGCAGCCCGTGGTGCGCAGGCCCGGGGTGGGTGTGGTGACGGTGCTCGGGGGCGGGTATCCGGCTTCCGGGGCGGCCGGGGCGGACCGGCTGCCGGTCCCGTACCTGCCCCAGGGGCTCCGCTACGACCCCCAGGAGGGCGCGGGCGAGGTGCAGACCCCGCTGCTGGGCAGCCCGGCCGACGATCTGCTGATCGGCGACCGGGTCTGGTTCCGGCACGCGAAGGCGGGCGAACTGTGCGAGCGGTTCGACACCTTGCACCTGATCGAGGGCGACCGGGTCAGCGAGAGCGTGCCGACCTACCGGGGTGAGGGGCGCACCTTCCTCTGATGTCGGTGCCGTCGTGGCCGACGTTGCCGGTCCTCGCGCACGGGCAGGGATCGGTCCTCCGCTTTCTGGCCCCATGACCATGCGGGGGACCTTCTCGGCGGCCGCGCCGCGTACGCCGAAGGTCTCGGACAGCCCTGAGGGACCGGCCGAGCCGCCTTGCGGTACCCGGCCGGCCGGTATGCGGTGCCGGCGGGGCCTACAGCGGGGTCACGTACGCGCCGGAGATACCGCCGTCGACGAGGAAGTCGGTGGCGTTGATGAAGGAGGAGTCGTCGCTGGCGAGGAAGGCGACGGCGGCGGCGATCTCCGTGGATTCGGCGAAGCGGCCCAGGGGGATGTGGACGAGGCGGCGGGCGGCGCGCTCGGGGTCCTTGGCGAACAGTTCCTGCAGCAGGGGGGTGTTCACGGGCCCCGGGCACAGGGCGTTGACGCGGATGCCCTCACGGGCGAACTGGACGCCGAGCTCGCGGGACATGGCCAGGACCCCGCCCTTGGACGCGGTGTAGGAGATCTGGGAGGTGGCGGCGCCCATGATGGCGACGAAGGAGGCGGTGTTGATGATGGAGCCGCGGCCCTGGCGCTGCATGTAGGGCAGGGCCGCCTTGCAGCAGAGGTAGACGGAGGTGAGGTTGACGTCCTGGACGCGCTTCCAGGCCTCCAGGCCGGTGGTCAGGATGGAGTCGTCGTCCGGGGGCGAGATGCCCGCGTTGTTGAAGGCGATGTCCACGGAGCCGTAGGTGTCGAAGGCCGTCCTGAAGAGCGCCTCGACCTCCTCGGGGCTGGTGACGTCGACCTTGACGAAGGTGCCGCCGACCTCTTCGGCCGCCGCCTTGCCGGCGGTCTCGTCGATGTCGCCGCAGACGATGTTGGCGCCCTCGGAGGCCAAGCGGCGGGCGGTGGCGAGGCCGATGCCGCTGCCGGCTCCGGTGATGACGGCGGTACGGCCGACCAGGCGGCGGCAGATGATCTCTTCGTTGGACATGTGCTTCAGGCCTCCGTGCTGATGAAGACGTTCTTGGTCTCGGTGAAAGCGGTGAGGGCGTCGGGTCCGAGCTCGCGGCCGAGTCCGGACTGCTTGTAGCCGCCGAAGGGGGTCCAGTAGCGGACGCTGCTGTGGGAGTTGACGGACAGGTTGCCGGCGGCGACGGCGCGCGAGACGCGCAGCGCGCGCCCGATGTCGCGGGTCCAGAGAGAGCCGGAGAGCCCGTACTCGGTCGCATTGGCCAGGCGTACGGCGTCCTCCTCGTCCTCGAAGGGCAGGACGACGGCGACCGGCCCGAAGACCTCCTCGGCGGCCACGGGCGCGGTGGGGGCGACGTCCGTGACGAGGGTGGGCGGGTACCAGAAGCCGGGGCCCTCGGGGGCGGTACCGCGGATCGCGGTGAGGTCGTCGGTGACGAAGGACCGTACGCGGTCCAGCTGGGTCCGTGAGATCAGCGGGCCCATCTGCGTCTTCTCGTCGAGCGGGTCGCCCACGGTCACGGCCGCGATGCCGGGGGCGACGAGCTCCAGGAAGCGGTCGTAGGCCGAGCGCTGTACGAGGATCCGGGTGCGGGCGCAGCAGTCCTGTCCGGTGTTGTCGAGGAAGGCCATGGGGGCGGCGGCGGCCGCTGCTTCGAGGTCGGCGTCGGCGAAGACGATGTTGGGGCTCTTGCCGCCGAGTTCGAGGGTGACGCGCTTCACCCGGTCGGCGCACTTGGCCATGATCTGCTTGCCGACGCGGGTGGACCCGGTGAAGACGATCTTCGCGACGCCGGGGTGTTCGACGAGCGCGTCGCCGGTGACGTCGCCGCGGCCGGGGAGCACCTGGAAGAGGTGTTCGGGGATCCCGGCTTCGAGGGCGAGTTCGGCGAGGCGCAGGGCGGTCAGCGGGGTGGTCTCGGCGGGCTTGAGGATGACGGCGTTGCCGGCGGCGAGGGCCGGGGCCAGGCCCCAGGCGGCGATCGGCATGGGGAAGTTCCACGGGGCGATCACGCCGATGACGCCGAGGGGTTCGAGGAAGGTGACGTCGATGCCGCCGGCGACGGGGATCTGGCGGCCGGAGAGCCGTTCCACTCCCCCGGCGGCGAAGTCGAGCAGGTCACGGACGTTGCCGGCTTCCCAGCGGGCGTTGCCGATGGTGTGGCCGGCTTCACGGACCTCCAGCTGGGCCAGTTCCTCGATGTGGCCGTCGACGACCGCGGCGAAGCGGCGAAGCAGCCGGGCCCGGTCGGCGGGGGTGGCCGCCGCCCAGGCGCGCTGGGCCGCGGCGGCCCGGGCGACGGCGGCGTCGACATCGTCCCGTGTGGCGGCCGGGACGATGGCGACGGTTTCCTCGGTGGCCGGATTCAACACTCTGAGATGGACGGGGGCCGGCGCATCGGACACGTGGGGCCTCACAGTTTCATTCGATGGTGTGCGGTGGCTACAGGCGTTCGAAGGAGCGGCGCAGCTCCCAGTCGGTCACCGCGGAGTCGTAGGCGTCGAGTTCCACGCGGGCCATGTTCCGGTAGTGCGCGACCACTTCCGGGCCGAAGGCGGCTTTGGCGATCTCGCTGTTCTCCCAGAGCTCGGCGGCCTCGCGCAGGGTGGCGGGGACGTGGGCGTAGTCGGCGGTGTACGCGTTCCCGCCGCAGGCCTCGGGCAGCTCCAGGCGGTGCTCGATGCCGTAGAGCCCGGCCGCGACCAGGCCGGCGACGGCGAGGTAGGGGTTGACGTCGCCGCCGGGAAGGCGGTTCTCGAAGCGCATGGAGCGACCGTGGCCGACGACCCGCAGCGCGCAGGTCCGGTTGTCCACGCCCCAGGCGACGGCGGTCGGGGCGAAGGATCCCGGCCGGAAACGCTTGTACGAGTTGATGTTGGGGGCGTAGAGAAGGGAGAAGTCGCGCAGCGCGGCCAGCTGGCCGGCCAGGAAGTGCCGCATCACCGGTGACATTCCGCCCGGCCCGTCCCCGGCCATCGCGTTGCGTCCGTCGGCGTCGGCCAGCGAGAGGTGGATGTGACAGGAGTTGCCCTCGCGCTCGTCGAACTTGGCCATGAAGGTGAGCGAGACACCTTCCTGGGAGGCGATCTCCTTGGCTCCGGTCTTGTAGACGGAGTGCTGGTCGCAGGTGGTGAGCGCCTCGTCGTAGCGGAAGGCGATCTCGTGCTGGCCGAGGTTGCACTCCCCCTTGGCCGACTCGACGATCAGGCCCGCGGCCTGCATCTCGTTGCGGATCCGGCGCAGCAGGGGTTCGATGCGGCCGGTGCCGAGGACGGAGTAGTCGATGTTGTACTGGTTGGCCGGGGTCAGGCCGCGGTAGCCGGAGTTCCAGGCCTGCTCGTAGGTGTCCTTGAAGACCATGAACTCCAGCTCGGTGCCGACCATCGCGGTGTACCCGGCCTCGGCGAGGCGTTCCAGCTGGCGGCGCAGGATCTGCCGGGGCGCGGCGACGACGGGCGAGCCGTCGTTCCAGGCGAGGTCGGCGAGGAGGAAGGCGCTGCCGGGGTTCCAGGGGATGCGGCGCAGGGTGGCGAGGTCGGGGTGCATGGCGAAGTCGCCGTAGCCCCGGTCCCAGGAGGACATCTCGTAACCGTCGACGGTGTTCATGTCGGTATCGACGGCGAGGAGGTAGTTGCAGCCCTCGGTACCGTGTTCGAGGACCTCGTCGAGGAAGAACTGTGCGGCGAACCGCTTGCCCTGGAGCCGCCCCTGCATGTCGGGGAAGGCCAGGACGACTGTGTCGATCTCACCGCTGGCGACGAGGGAGCGGAGCTCCTCGGGCGCGAGCGGCGGCTTGCGGTCTACCACTGGAATCTCTCCTTCGGTGAGCCGAGGAGGCCTAAGGTATTGAATAGAACCATTGCTTGGGAAGGGGAGGAGCCGAGATGACCGATACGGCGAGCGAAGGCGGCGCCATCGCGCGACTGAATCCCGTACTGCGCCAGGTGCGGGCGGGCAACGGTTTCGAGGAGGCGCTGGAGCAGATCCTGCAGGTGGTCCGACTGGGTCTGGTGCCGGGCGGCGAACGGCTGCCGCCCGAGCGCGAGCTGGCCGAGCGGATGGGAATCAGCCGGGTCACCCTGCGCGAGGTGCTGAAGGTGCTGCAGGACCAGGGGCTGGTCGAGGCCCGGCGCGGGCGGTACGGCGGAACGTTCGTGCTGCCCCGGCCCGACCCCCCGGCCGGCGGCGCCGAGGAGGAACTGCGCCGGCGCGTCGCGGGGGTGGACATCGAGGACGTCCTGCTGTTCCGCGAGGTCCTGGAGGTGGGGGCGGCCGGACTGTGCGCCTCCCAGGGCCTGACCGAGGAGGGCACCGAACGACTGCTCGGCGCCCTGGCCGCCACCCATGACGCCCCGCTCGCCGACTATCGCCGCCAGGACACGCTCTTCCACCTCACCTTGTGCGAACTGGCCGGCTCCGCCACCCTGACGGCCCAGTACGCGGCCGTCCGGGCCGGCGTGAACGACCTGCTGGACTGCATCCCGTTGCTCGTACGCAACCTGGAGCACTCCCAGCAGCAGCACAGCACGCTGGTGGAGGCAGTGCTGGAGGGCGACGCCGACAGGGCCCGGGAAACCATGCGCGAGCACTGCTGCGGCACGGCGGCGCTGCTGCGGGGGTTCCTCGCCTGAGCGGCGCCGGGGGGCCGTCCGAGAGGGTTTCGTAACTTCTGTTTAACGCAGAGGTCTTGCGCACTCCCCCGCCCTAAGGCAAAGGTACGCCCCACAACCATTGCCCTGAGGCAGGAGCGCACGATGGCCGACGACATCGAGGCACGGCTCACCGCCGTACCCGCACCCACCCGTTCCCCCGACGGCGGGGACAGCCCCGACGAGTACCTCGCGCGCCGGACTCTGCGCCGCGGCAGCGCCGGCTGGCTGCTGCTCACCGGTCTCGGCGTCGCCTACGTCGTCTCCGGGGACTTCTCCGGCTGGAACGTCGGCCTCGACAAGGGCGGCTTCGGCGGCCTCGCCATCGCCACCGTCCTCATGGGCGCGATGTACGCCTGTCTGGTCTTCTCGCTCGCCGAGCTGTCGACCATCCTGCCGACCGCGGGCGGCGGCTACGGCTTCGCCCGCCGCGCGCTCGGCCCGTGGGGCGGTTTTCTCACCGGCACCGCCATCCTGATCGAATACATCCTGGCCCCGGCCGCGATCGTCATCTTCATCGGTGACTACGTCGAGTCCCTCGGCCTTTTCGGGCTCACCTCCAGCTGGCCGGTCTACCTCGGCTGCTTCGTCATCTTCATCGGCGTCCACCTCTGGGGCGTCGGCGAGGCACTGCGCTTCAGCCTCGTCGTGACCGCGATCGCCGTCGCCGCGCTGCTGATCTTCGCGGTGGGGGCCTTCACCGAGTTCGACGCCTCCGGCCTGAACGACATCCCCGTCGACGCGGACGCCTTCGGTTCCAACTCCTGGCTGCCGCTGGGCGTGCTGGGCATCTGGGCCGCGTTCCCCTTCGGCATGTGGTTCTTCCTCGGCGTCGAGGGTGTACCGCTGGCGGCCGAGGAGGCCAAGGACCCGGTCCGCTCGATGCCGAAGGCCCTCTCCATCTC
>NZ_JBSGZP010000397.1:0-6896 GCF_053611065.1 Streptomyces sp. NPDC054840 | reverse complement strand
GAGCGTCCCCGGGCTTCGGGGAGGACGTGTGGCGCGGCCCGAGCGGGCGGGCGGTGCGGTGCCGGATCCCGTCGGCGCAGGATCACGTCTGCGCAGGATCCCGTCGGCGCAGGAGCGGCCGGTGACCATAGCGACGACCCGACGATCACCCGCCGGATCTGCCGCTGACGGGCCCCGAGGGAACGGCAAAGGCCCCGCCCCCGGGCGAACCGGGGACGGGGCCTGCGTCGAGACCGGCGGACGGAGTCCGTCAAGAAGTCAGAAGCGGCGCGTGATCAGTGCGCGCTTGACTTCCTGGATCGCCTTCGTGACCTCGATGCCACGCGGGCACGCGTCGGTGCAGTTGAAGGTCGTGCGGCAGCGCCACACGCCGTCCTTGTCGTTCAGGATCTCCAGCCGCTGCTCGCCGGCCTCGTCGCGCGAGTCGAAGATGAAGCGGTGCGCGTTGACGATCGCCGCCGGGCCGAAGTACTGGCCGTCGTTCCAGAACACCGGGCACGAGGACGTGCACGCGGCGCACAGGATGCACTTGGTGGTGTCGTCGAAGCGCTCGCGGTCCTCGGCCGACTGCAGACGCTCGCGCGTCGGCTCGTTGCCCTTGGTGACCAGGAACGGCATGACATCCCGGTACGCCTGGAAGAAGGGCTCCATGTCGACCACGAGGTCCTTCATCACCGTGAGGCCCTTTATGGCCTCGACGGTGATCGGCTTCTCGGGGTTGATGTCCTTGATCAGCGTCTTGCAGGCGAGCCTGTTCTTGCCGTTGATCCGCATCGCGTCCGAGCCGCAGATGCCGTGCGCGCACGAGCGACGGAACGTCAGCGTGCCGTCGAGGTCCCACTTGATCTTGTGGAGACCGTCGAGCACGCGCTCCTTCGGGTCGATCTCGATCTGGAAGTCCTGCCACTGAGACTCGTCGGAGATCTCGGGGTTGAAGCGGCGGATCCGGAAGGTGACCGTGATGAAGGGCGAGGCCGCGGCCGCGGCCTCCATCTTGTCCATGGTCGGGGTGGCCATCAGTACTTACGCTCCATCGGCTGGTAGCGGGTGACGACGACGGGCTTGTAGTCCAGCCGGACCGAATCCTTGCCGTCGTCGCCGACCTCGCGGTACGCCATGGTGTGGCGCATGAAGTTGACGTCGTCGCGGTTCGGGTAGTCCTCGCGGTAGTGACCGCCGCGGGACTCCTTGCGCGCCAGCGCGGACACGGCCATGACCTCGGCCAGGTCGAGCAGGTTGCCCAGCTCGATGGCCTCCAGCAGGTCCGTGTTGAAGCGCTTGCCCTTGTCCTGGACGGACACGTTCTTGTAGCGCTCGCGCAGCTCCGCGATCTTCTCGACCGCGGTCTTGATGGTCTGCTCCGTACGGAACACCATCACGCACGCGTCCATCGTCTCCTGGAGCTCCAGACGTAGTTCGGCGACCCGCTCGTTGCCCGTGGAGTTGCGCAGCTGCTCGACGAGGTCGGTGACCTGCTGCGCCGGGTTCTCCGGGAGCTCGACGTAGTCGTTCTCCTGCGAGTACCGCGCCGCGGCGATGCCGGAGCGCTTGCCGAAGACGTTGATGTCCAGGAGCGAGTTGGTGCCCAGGCGGTTCGCGCCGTGCACCGACACGCACGCGACCTCGCCGGCCGCGTACAGACCCGGGACGACGGTGGTGTTGTCCGCCAGGACCTCACCCTCGACGTTGGTCGGGATGCCGCCCATGGCGTAGTGCGCGGTGGGCTGGATCGGGATCGGGTCCGTGTACGGCTCGATGCCCAGGTAGGTGCGCGCGAACTCGGTGATGTCCGGGAGCTTCGCGTCGAGCTGCTCCGGCGGAAGGTGCGTCAGGTCCAGGTACACGTGGTCACCGGCCGGACCGCAGCCGCGGCCCTCACGGATCTCGGTGTAGATGGAGCGCGAGACGACGTCACGGGACGCGAGGTCCTTCATGACCGGCGCGTACTTCTCCATGAAGCGCTCGCCGTCCTTGTTGCGGAGGATGCCGCCCTCACCGCGGGCGCCCTCCGTCAGCAGGATGCCCATGCGCCAGATGCCCGTCGGGTGGAACTGGAAGAACTCCATGTCCTCCAGCGGCAGGCCGCGGCGATAGCAGGCCGCCTGGCCGTCACCCGTGAGGGTGTGCGCGTTGGAGGTCACCTTGAAGAACTTGCCGGTGCCGCCGGAGGCGTAGATGACGGCCTTGGCCTGGAACACGTGGATCTCGCCGGTGGCGAGCTCGTACGCGACCACACCGGCCGACTTCTTGACGCCGTCCTCCTCCACCAGAAGCTGGTCCAGGACGTAGAACTCGTTGAAGAACTCCACGCCCTCCTTGACGCAGTTCTGGTAAAGGGTCTGGAGGATCATGTGACCGGTGCGGTCCGCGGCGTAGCAGGACCGGCGGACCGGGGCCTCACCGTGGTTGCGCGAGTGGCCGCCGAAGCGGCGCTGGTCGATGGTGCCGTCCGGGGTGCGGTTGAACGGCAGGCCCATCTTCTCCAGGTCGAGGACCGCGTCGATGGCCTCCTTCGCCAGGATCTCGGCGGCGTCCTGGTCGACCAGGTAGTCACCACCCTTGACCGTGTCGAAGGTGTGCCACTCCCAGTTGTCCTCTTCCACGTTGGCCAGCGCGGCGGCCATGCCGCCCTGCGCGGCGCCCGTGTGGGAGCGGGTCGGGTAGAGCTTCGTCAGCACCGCGGTGCGGCTGCGCTTCGTCGACTCGATGGCGGCGCGCATGCCCGCGCCACCCGCGCCGACGATGACGGTGTCGTACTTGTGGATCTTCATTGGTTTCGCCTCAGCCCCGTTGCCTAGCGGATGTTCGGGTCGAAGGTGAAGATCACCAGCGTGCCCAGAAGGATGGTGAACACCGTGGCGGTGTAGAGCAGGCCCTTCAGCCACAGCCGCGTGTTGGCACGCTCCGCGTAGTCGTTGATGACGGTACGCAGACCGTTGGCGCCGTGCAGCATGGCCAGCCACAGCATCAGCAGGTCCCAGACCTGCCAGAACGGGGACGCCCAGCGGCCGGCCACGAAGGCGAAACCGATCTTGGACACGCCGCCGTCGAGCACCAGCTGGATCAGCAGGTGGCCGATGACCAGGACGACGAGCACGATGCCCGAGAGGCGCATGAAGAGCCACGCGGCCATCTCGAAGTTCCCGCGGGTCGAGCGCGGGGTCTTGCCGGTCCGCTTGCGCGGGGCCTCGATGTAAGGCGCCGGGTTGTCGACGTCGTAGAGGGACACACCCTCCACGTCACCGACGCCCTTTTCGAAAGAAGTGTCAGAAGACATGCGTGTCACTTCCCGAACAGTTCAAGGTAGGCGTGGCCCAGAACGGGGTACAGAGCCCCGCCCATCAGCACGATCCAGGTGACCACGACGGTCCAGAGCATCTGCTTCTGGTAGCGCGGGCCCTTGGACCAGAAGTCCACGGCGATGACACGGAGACCGTTGAGCGCGTGGAACAGGATGGCGGCGACGAGGCCGTACTCCAGCAGCGCGACGATCGGAGTCTTGTAGGTAGCCACGACATCGTCGTACGCCTCGGGGGAGACGCGGACGAGAGCGGTGTCGAGGACGTGTACGAACAGGAAGAAGAAGATGAGGACGCCGGTGACTCGATGAGCCACCCAGGACCACATTCCTTCCCGGCCGCGGTACAACGTTCCAGCCGGCACGGAAAACCCTCCGGAAGCGGGGCGGGGGCCAGCCGGCTTCTTTGTCGGTCGGGCCCGGCCGGGTACGGTCCTCCGGCCCCGGACATCGTAGCGACGCTTTGTCGGTTCCCTTGCGCGGGGGCCATCGGTGTGATCAAACAGGCACGTACGGGCTATCCCACAGGGGCGAATAGCCCGATTTCCGTGGCAGTCAGCCCATCCGACAAGGTCAGCCAGCGTGTCAGATCCCAGAGCCGGGCCTGTGCGACACGGCGCAGCTCGTCCGCGGAGATCGAGCGCTCCTCGTCGACCTCGTGGCCCATCCTCCGGCGGATCGCGCCCAGCAGCTGGTCGGCCTGCTCCTCCGGCGGGTGTCCGTCGAGGTAGATCACGAAGGCGTGGCCGAACTTCCGTTCGTACTCCGCGTGAGCCGCGTCGAGGGCCAGCAGGGCGGCGTACGGTGCCCCGTGGTCCAGCTCCGCCGAGCACTCCGCGGCCAGCGCCTCGGTCAGATCGCCCTGCGAGAGGTCGTACGAGGCCTCGTCGGCGGCGGCGAGCAGGGCGGCGGGATCCGGGTAGGGCCGGTGCGCCGCCACCCGGTGCGCCCAGCGTCGGCTGCCGCAGCACTGCAGCAGGACGGCTTGGGCGACTTCGGGGGACAGGGCGTTGAACCGAGCCAGTCCGAAGCCGTGAGAAGGAGTGGAGCTTGCCCCGGGTCCGGTCCGCGAGGTGCGCCCTGGGGCCTGTGCCGGAAGGTGGCTGGACAGCAGGGGGCTCCTCGGGGCGCGGCGGGGGTGTACCGCCACGCTATCGACGCAGGGCAGGGTGTGTCGTACCGATTCGAGGATTTCACCCGGAAGTGAGCCGAAAGGATGACGTGAGCGCCACGGGAAGGCATGGTGAAGGTTCGGGGAGGGGAGGAGGGCGACCGAGGCCGCCACCCCCCACAGGAGAGGCCCCGGCCGCCATCCGTCACGGGCTCGTGCGACAAGCCCGTACCCATGTCAGCGCCACGGGTGCGTTTTGTGTCACACCTCGCTCCGCACAGGATTGGTTGCGCGTTGTATCACTCGTGGACGAGAGGTACTTGAAAGCCGTAACGTGCTGATTTGCGCCACACGTACAGGACAGTGAACGGGTTGGGGACTTTGCTGGGGGACGACGCGGAGCTGACCGCCGCGGTGCTCGCGGCACAGGACGGCGACGAGAACGCGTTCCGTGCTGTGTACCGCGCCGTGCACCCACGGCTGCTCGGGTACGTACGCACGCTCGTCGGGGACGGCGACGCCGAAGACGTGACCTCCGAAGCCTGGCTGCAGATCGCCCGCGACCTGGACTCCTTCACCGGCGACGCCGACCGCTTCCGCGGCTGGGCCGCCCGCATCGCCCGCAACCGCGCCCTCGACCACATCCGCATGCGCGGCCGCCGCCCGGCCATCGGGGGCGACGACACCGAGCTGACGAGCTGGGCCGCCGAGTGCGACACCGCGGGCGCCGCCATGGAGGCCCTCTCCACCGGCCGCACCATGGCGCTCATCGCGCAGCTTCCGCAGGACCAGGCAGAGGCCGTCGTCCTGCGGGTCGTGGTCGGCCTGGACGCCAAGAGCGCGGCCGAGACCCTGGGCAAGCGGCCCGGCGCCGTACGGACCGCGGCCCACCGGGGCCTGAAGAAGCTGGCCGAACTGCTCGGCCCGGAGGGCGGCTTCGAGCCCGACCCGGACACCGGCGCGGGCCCGGGCTCGGCGGTCGGCCATAATGCCCGTGGCCAGGCATGGGGCGGCGGGGGCGGGAGGGATCTCGACGCCGTACCCGCGCAGCGCGGCCGGGGCGCGGGCTTCGTAGAACAAACCGGTGTGACGGATTCACGTTGGCGGACGCAGAAGGACATGTGATGGCCGACGAGCGCAACAGGTGGCTGGACGAAGCCGCGGCGGAAAAACTGCTGCGCGGCGAACCGGTGGAACCTGTGGGGCCGGCCGCCGATCAGCGTGCCCGCACCGAGGCGGCCCGGCTGCGTGCTGCCCTGGACGCCCTGGGTGGCGTGAACGCGCCGCTGCCCGCGGGCACGGAACTGCCCGGTGAGGCCGCGGCGGTGGCCGCCTTCCGTACGGCCCGCGGCGGCGCGCGCCCCGCCGCGGCTCTTCCCGCGGCGGCTCCGTCCGACGAGCCCCTGGTCGACCTCGGCCTCATCGTTCCCGCGCCCGCCCCCCGGCGCCGCCGCGCCGTGAGCTTCGGCCTGGCGGCGGCCCTGGCCAGTGTCGCCGTGGGCGGACTGGCCGCCGCGGCGGGCGCCGGGCTGCTGGAGCGGTCCCGGCACGACAGCGCGGGACCCGGTCCGGCGGTGTCCGTGAGCGCCGGCGAGGACCCGGCCCAGGGCATCGGCAGCGGAGCGCCGAGCGCCGGTCCGAAGCCGACGCCCACCCCGCAGCCGAATGGCTCGAATCCGACGGCCGTCGCGGGCACGACGCAGCCGCCCGGGACGGACGGGCGGGCCGCGACGCCCGGGACCGGCGCGGGCGCCGGCACCTCCTCGGGCGCGTCGGCGACGGCCGGCTCGGGCAAGGACGTCCAGGGCGGCACGGGCGCCACGGGCGGCATCGGTGGCAGGGACGGCGACCGGGACACCTTCGGTGGCGGCGGTACGGGCGGCAAGGACCCCGACCGGGAGGCCGAGACCCTCCTCAAGGTCGCTGACCTCTGCACGGAGTTCAAGGCGGGCAGGCTCGACGAGGCGCGCCGTGACCGGCTCTCGCGCCTGGCCAACGGCCTCACCCGGATCCCCGACTACTGCAAGTCGGTGCTCGACGACGGGGACGCCGGCGGCCAGCGAAGCGACACCCAGCTGAGGGGCGGGACGCTCCGGGCGCCGACCGTGACGCCGACGCTTCCGCGGGGTTCGTCCGACCTGCGCACCGGCCGCTGACACATGTGCTGACCTGCCTGTAACACTTTTCGAACCGGCGGCGCAGTACATATCGAGCCGACTGGTCATCGGCCGCGCATGAGCCGGGGTTCCCCCCGTACCCCTGGGCTCTGCGCAACCGGCGCGGGCGGGGCACGTTCCCCCGGCCCCGTCCGCGCCTCTTCTCCTCCGGCCGTGGCCGGCAGTGTGGCCGCTACCAGTAGATGACGACCTTGTCGCCGTTCTTCACCTCGCCGAACAGAGCCGCGATCTTCCCCTCGTCCCGGACGTTCACACAGCCGTGCGAGGCACCGCTGTACCCGCGGGCCGCGAAGTCCGAGGAGTAGTGCAC
>NZ_JBSGZP010000396.1:0-6919 GCF_053611065.1 Streptomyces sp. NPDC054840 | reverse complement strand
CTGCTCGGCAGTGCGCTGATCGCCGCCCCCGTCGCCGCCCACGCCACGGCCCCCGCCGCCACGGCCCCCGCCCCCACGGCACACGCCGGGGAGGCGGCCGCCGTGGGCCTTGACGATCCGGCGAAGAAGGAGATCGCCATGAAGATCGTCTCCAGTGCGGAGAACTCCTCGCTGGACTGGAAGGCGCAGTACAAGTACATAGAGGACATAGACGACGGCCGCGGCTACACGGCCGGCATCATCGGATTCTGTTCCGGCACCGGCGACATGCTCGACCTCGTCGAGTACTACACGCAGATCAAGCCGGGCAACGTCCTCGCGAAGTACCTGCCCGCCCTGCGCAGGGTCGACGGCAGCGACTCGCACGCCGGCCTCGATCCGAACTTCACCAGGGACTGGGCGAAGGCGGCCCAGGACGCCGACTTCAGGAAGGCCCAGGACCACGAGCGCGACCGGGTCTACTTCAACCCGTCCGTGAAGCAGGGCAAGGCCGACGGGATCGGCGTGCTGGGCCAGTTCATCTACTACGACGCCATCGTCATGCACGGCGACGGCGGCGACTCCACCAGCTTCCGCAACATCCGCAAGCGCGCCCTGTCCAAGGCCAAGCCCCCGTCCCAGGGCGGCAGCGAGACCGCCTACCTGAACGCCTTCCTCGACGCCCGGGTCTGGGCGATGAAGCAGGAGGAGGCGCACAGCGACACCAGCCGGGTCGACACCGCGCAGCGGGTCTTCCTGAAGAAGGGCAACCTGAACCTCAACACGCCGCTCGACTGGAAGGTCTACGGAGACTCCTTCCATATCGGCTGACGTCCGGGCTGCCGCGCCCCGGGGTCGGAATCCTCCTTTCCGCCCGGTTCGCGGCGGCCCAGGCTGCAGTGAGGTAACGATCCGTAAGTCGATCAAGTCGCCTACCGCGAGGCCGACGCATGAACACGTCGGACATTGAGGGCTTTTCGCCGCTCGTGCATGACCCTGCGCCCCACGGCGCGACTTCCACCCCCCTTGAACACGGCCTATTTCGTCACGCCTTGTGGCCAAAGGCGATCCGCGGGTCTCAAGTAGCGCCGGGTACCAACGCCTTTGGCCGGAGAAGCGAAGGAAAGTTCCCATTCCTGCGGGTTGTGAACTGGCTTGACCGCGCCGTAAAGGGGGCATAAGTTCTGCCCCGGCTTGCTCCAGCAGGACGGGCCGAACCAACCGTCCTCTGGGGGGACCCTCATGAACCACTACACCGATGTCCTGAAGAAGTACGCCGTCTTCTCCGGCCGCGCCCGCCGCCAGGAGTACTGGATGTTCACCCTCTTCCAGGTGGCCATCATCATCGTCCTGATGATCCTCGACAACCTGCTGGGCACCTACCCGCTGCTCGTCGGCCTGTACATCCTCGGCACCCTCGTGCCGAACCTGGCGGTCACCGTCCGTCGTCTGCACGACCTCGGCAAGTCCGGCGCCTGGTACTTCATCGCCTTCGTCCCCTTCATCGGTGGCATCTGGCTGCTCGTCCTGACCGCCACCGCCGGTCAGCCGCAGCCGAACCAGTACGGCCCGGACCCCAAGGTCCTCGCCGCCTGATCAGGCGTGCAGGCCTGATAAGGCCTGATCGTCCGAGCGTCGCCCCGGCTGGAAACAGCCGTGGGCGGCGCTCTCGGCTTTTCCGGGGGCCGTCGGGCGCCGCGTGACGTGCGTCTCGCGGACTGGCGGCCGGGGGCTGTGCTGACCGGCCCGATCACGAGATATCTTGATGTCGAGCAATGTTGCAGACGAGAGACGCAGACTGTGGAGCGGAGCATCCGGTGACTGACTCGACCATCATCTACACGCACACTGACGAGGCCCCGGCCCTCGCGACGTATTCCTTCCTGCCTGTGATCCAGGCATACGCGTCGACGGCCGGTGTGAATGTCGAGACCCGTGACATCTCCCTGGCCGGTCGGATCATCGCCGTCTTCCCGGAGTACCTCCAGGAGAGCCAGCGGATCGCCGACGCCCTCACCGAGCTCGGCGAGCTGGCGAAGACCCCGGAAGCCAACATCATCAAGCTTCCGAACATCTCGGCCTCGATCCCGCAGCTCAAGGCCGCGGTCGCCGAGCTCCAGGGCCAGGGCTACGCACTCCCGGACTACCCGGACGACCCGAAGACCGACGAGGAGCGCGACATCCGCGCCCGCTACGACAAGGTCAAGGGCAGCGCCGTCAACCCGGTCCTGCGCGAGGGCAACTCCGACCGCCGCGCCCCCGCCTCGGTCAAGAACTACGCCAAGACGCACCCGCACCGCATGGGCGCCTGGAGCACCGAGTCGAAGACGAACGTCGCCACCATGGGCGAGAACGACTTCCGCTCCACGGAGAAGTCCACCGTCATCGCCGAGGCCGGCACCCTTCGCATCGAGCACGTCGCCGCCGACGGCGCCACCACCGTGCTTCGCGAGTCCGTACCGGTCCTGGCCGGTGAGGTCGTGGACGCGTCCGTCCTGCACGTCGACGCGCTGCGCACCTTCCTGAACGACCAGATCGAGCGGGCCAAGGCCGAGGACGTGCTGTTCTCCGTGCACCTCAAGGCCACGATGATGAAGGTCTCCGACCCGATCATCTTCGGCCACGTGGTCCGCGCCTTCCTCCCGAAGACGTTCGCCCGCTACGGCGAGACCCTGGCCGCCGCCGGCCTGTCGCCCAACGACGGCCTCGGCGCCATCCTGAACGGCCTGGGCGCGCTGCCCGACGGCGATGCGATCAAGGCCTCGGTCGACGCCGAGATCGCCGAGGGCCCGGCCCTCGCGATGGTCGACTCCGACAAGGGCATCACCAACCTGCACGTGCCGTCCGACGTCATCGTCGACGCCTCGATGCCGGCCATGATCCGCACCTCCGGCCACATGTGGGGCCCGGACGGCGCCGAGGCCGACACCCTCGCCGTCCTCCCGGACAGCAGCTACGCCGGTGTCTACCAGGTCGTCGTCGACGACTGCCGCGCCCACGGCGCCTTCGACCCGTCCACCATGGGCTCGGTCCCGAACGTCGGTCTCATGGCCCAGAAGGCCGAGGAGTACGGCAGCCACGACAAGACCTTCGAGATCGCCACCGCGGGCACCGTCCGCCTGGTCGACGCCGCGGGCGACACGGTTCTGGAGCAGGAGGTCGCCGCCGGTGACATCTTCCGCGCCTGCCAGACCAAGGACCTGCCGGTCCAGGACTGGGTCAAGCTCGCCGTCACCCGCGCCCGCGCCACCGGCGTCCCGGCCGTCTTCTGGCTGGACGAGAACCGCGCCCACGACGCGCAGCTGATCGCCAAGGTCAAGACGTACCTCGCCGACCACGACACCGAGGGTCTGACCATCAAGATCCTGTCCCCGGTCGAGGCCACCGCCTTCTCCCTGGAGCGCCTCCGCCGCGGCGAGGACACCATCTCGGTGACCGGCAACGTGCTGCGTGACTACCTGACCGACCTCTTCCCCATCCTGGAGCTGGGCACCAGCGCCAAGATGCTGTCGGTCGTCCCGCTGATGAACGGCGGCGGCCTCTTCGAGACGGGCGCCGGCGGCTCCGCCCCCAAGCACGTCCAGCAGCTGGTCAAGGAGAACTACCTGCGCTGGGACAGCCTGGGCGAGTTCTTCGCGCTGGCCGCCAGCTTCGAGCACCTCGCGACCACCACCGGCAACGCCCGCGCCCAGGTGCTGGCCGACACCCTGGACCGCGCGACCGGCACCTTCCTCAACGAGGACAAGTCGCCGAGCCGCAAGCTGGGCGGCATCGACAACCGCGGCAGCCACTTCTACCTCGCCACCTACTGGGCGCAGGAGCTGGCCCGGCAGACCGACGACGCCGAGCTGGCCAAGGCCTTCGAGCCGGTCGCCAAGGCGCTGTCGGAGCAGGAGGAGACCATCGTCGCCGAACTCGTCGCGGTGCAGGGCTCCCCGGCCGACATCGGGGGCTACTACCGGCCCGACGCCACGAAGGCCGCGGCGATCATGCGCCCGTCCGCAACCCTCAACGAGACGCTCGCCCTCCTGGGCTGATGTGACAGCCGTACCCACGCGTCGTCCGTGACGGCGTGATGCTCCGCCCCGGCCGGCCCCGTGCCCGACCGGGGCGGAGCCGTCTCCGGCGGTGTCCAGGGCTAAGGCTGTCCCGTAATCCCCGGCGGGCGCACGACGCCGGCTACGGCACCTCGCCGCGTTGTCGGAACGCCCGAATACGCCCAATGCGGGCGCCCCTCCGCCTTGCGATGCACCGCATCTGACACCGTGCGCTGATCCACCGGGGAGTACGGGACAGCCCTTAGGCGAACCGAAACCCGATTGCGGCCCGCGCGGCCATGACCTAGGAAGGCTCGGTGATCAGCGGACATCTGGCCGGCCTGCGCGCCCGCCTTCCCGAGGACGTACCCGTTCTGCACGCCGAGCTGTACGACGACGTCGTCACGCGCTCACGGGCCGACTCCAGGCCCTGGAGCCCGCGGCCGGCCACCGGCGGCCACTCCCCGTACGAGGCGGGGGCGCCCACCGAGGACGCGGCCGTCTTCACCGCGGTCGAACTGATTTCCGGTGAGCCGGCCGGGGAGGCCCTGCTCTGGGGCATCGACACCCACAACCGCTGCGCCCACCTCGGCATCTCCTTGCGGCCCGGCATGCGCGGGCGGGGGCTGGGCCAGGAGGTCGTCCAGCTGCTGTGCCGCTACGGATTCACCGTGCGCGGGCTGGGCCGCCTCCAGCTGGAGACCCTCGCCGACAACGCGGCGATGATCCGCGCCGCGCGTGCCGCCGGCTTCGTACAGGAGGGCCTGCTGCGCCGTTCGGCGTGGGTGTACGGCGCCTTCGAGGACGAGGTCGTCATGGGACTCCTGGCCGAGGAGTGGGCCCTGCGCTAGCGTTCGGGGTCGGTGCCCCGGGGGGCTTCACCGAAACCGCTCTGGGGGTCCTGTGGCACGCCGTTCCGACACGTCCTGCGGTGGTACGGGCTGCCTGGGGCTCCTGCTCGTGCTGTTCGTCCTGCCCACCGTCGGCTATCTGCTGGCGGTGCCGCTGGCGCTCCCGGATCTGCTGGCCGAGCAGTCGCCGCCGCAGCAGCTGCACGGCTTCGGCCAGTACCTGATCGTCTACGCCGTACCGGCCGTCGTGGCCCTGCTGCTGGCCCTGTTCGCGTCGCGCCGCCGGACCGGCGCCTGGTGGCTGGTGCCGGCCCGCGCGGTGGTCCTGCTCGCGCTCGTCTGCGCGGCGCTGTGGTGGACGGAGGGCCAGGTCGGGGACGTTCCGGTGTGGAACGTCCGGGCCACGGCCGAGAGCATGGCCGCCGGTCTGGTGGCGCTCGCCTTCGTCGTGGCGGTCCGCCGGTGGGACGTCCGCCGATGGGACGCCTCCCGCGGCGGTCCGCGCGTCGCCGTCGGCACCCACCGGCCGGCGCCGGGGGAGATCTGGCTGGCCATGGTGCCGCTGCGCGAGGACCCGGCGCGGCAGCTGCGGCACTACTGCGTGGTGCTGGCCGTCCATGCCGGCCACGCGGAGGTCGCCCAGATCACCACCAAGGACAAGGACGGGCGCGCCGACCACATCCGCATGCCCAACGACGGCTGGGACAAGGCCTCCGGCCGCGCCCACTGGGTGGAGTTCGGCCGGACGCCGCGCCGGGTCGACTACGGGATGTTCCTCAAGGCCCGGCCGCAGGGGCGCTGCCCGGCTCCGGTGTGGCGGCAGCTCAGCCGGCAGCTCGGCTGACCCGGCGGCCCCGTCCGCGGCCACCCGAAACCGATGCTCCCCGGGGAGCTGTCGTAGGTGTGGCGGGTGCGCGCCGCGACACCGGGCCGGCGGACCGCAGCCGTGGATCAGAGCTGGTGGATCCGCTCCTGATCGAAGGCCAGCGGGGACCGCCCGGCCGCCAGGATCCGCAGCCCCGGTGCCACGGTCAGCAGGTTCCGCAGCCAGGCCAGGGCGTCCGGGCCGAGCTGCTCCGCGCCGTCCAGGACGAGCAGCATGTCCCGTTCGGCCAGCCACGAGGCGGTGCTCGCCGTTCCCCGGGCCGGTGCGGGCATGCCGGGTACGGAGCCCAGCTCGGCCGTCAGCTCCCGGACTCCGTAGCCGCCGTGCTGCGGGTGCATGGCGACGAGAGCCACCCCGTCGTAGAAGTTGGACGCGATCCGCCGCGCGATCTCCCGTACCAGCAGGCTACGTGGCTCGCGGAAGCCCCCCGCCACGGTCAGGACGCGCCCCCGCCGGACGGCGGTGAGCAGCCGGGACATTTCGGCGGACGTCGCCGGCAGTGTTCCGGATAAGCCATTTTCCCTCATCGACCCGGCTTCCCCCATGGCTCCGGATTCCCTCATCGGCAGCACGATGCCCCCACGGCATGCGTGACCAAGTGCGGCAAGAGGGTTTTTTCGAGCCGCGTGACGACGATTATGCGCCACTTGCGCCGTAAGGCTAGGGGAATGTCGCATTCCGAAGCGAGGGTTCGCCGCGGCCCAGGTGGGGACTTCGTCCGGGCCTGCGGACGGGGGGCGTAGTTCGCGTGGTCCGTGTGGCGTACGTACCCGAACTCCGGCTCCTGGGAACGGTTGTCCGGAAGCCGGGAGTGGGCTCTACTGCTGTGCAGCCCCCCATTCGGGGCATATTCGCGGGAGGAACAAGAATGACAGCGGACCGGCGAACGGACCGGCGAGCACGGCATCGTGCGGGCCGGCGGACACAGGGCGCAGGCCGGGCGGCCGGACCCGTGTCGCACCGGCGCCGGCCGGCCTTCCGGGGCCGCAGGCCGTTGCTCGCCACGCTGCTCTCCGCCTTCTTCCTGGTCGGTGTCAGCACGGCCACCGGAATCGCCTGGGACCCGCGCGACGCGGGCTCCGTGCAGGGGGCCGCGGCCCCCGGCGCCGACCTCCCGGCGGCCACCGGGACCGGCGGCTCCCCCGGCGCCCCCGGCGGGGCCACCC
>NZ_JBSGZP010000395.1:0-6931 GCF_053611065.1 Streptomyces sp. NPDC054840 | reverse complement strand
GGCGAGCCCCGGGGAACTGGCGCTGGCCCGGGCGGCGGGGGTGCCCGCCGCCCGGACCGTCCTGGACTCCCCCGCCAAGACGCCGGCCGAGCTGCGCGAGGCCCTGGCCCTGGGCATCGCCGTCAACGCCGACAACCCGCAGGAGCTGGCCCGCCTCGACGGACTGGTCGGCCGGGCACCCGCGCCCCTCGCCGCGCCGATCGGCCTGCGGATCAACCCGCAGACGGGCGCCGGAACCATCGACGCCCTGTCCACGGCCACCGCGACCTCGAAGTTCGGGATCGCCCTGCGCGACCCCGGCGCGCGCGACTGGCTCGTACGGGCCTACCTGGACCGGCCGTGGCTCACCCGCCTGCACATCCACTCCGGCTCCCAGGGCGTTCCCCTGGCCTTGATCGCGGAAGGCGTACGGGACCTGCACGCGCTCGCCGAGGAGATCAACGCGGCGGCCGGGCGACGCCAGGTCGACACCCTCGACATCGGCGGCGGCCTGCCCGTGAACTTCACCTCGGACGAGGAGACCCCCACCCACGCGCAGTACGTGGCCGCCCTGCGCGAGGCGGTCCCCGCCCTCTTCGACGGCTCGTACGGCCTGGTCACGGAGTTCGGCCGGTCCCTGCTGGCCAAGCACGGCCTGGTGCTGGCCCGCGTCGAGTACACCAAGACCAGCGGCTCCCGGCCGATCGCGCTCACCCATGCCGGGGTCCAGCTGGCGACCCGCACCGCGTACGCCCCGGCGACCTGGCCGGTGCGGATCCTGCCGTACGACGCGAAGGGCGCCCCGAAGACCGGCGACCCGGTGGCCCAGGACGTCGCGGGACCGGCCTGCTTCGCCGGGGACCTGCTCGCGGCCGCCCGCGAGCTGCCCCGCCTCGCCCCCGGCGACCTGATCGGCGTCCCGGACACCGGGGCGTACTTCTTCACGGCCCACTACGGCTACAACAGCCTGCCCCGCCCGGCGGTCCACGGCTTCACGCTCACGGCGTCGGGCGAGGTCCGTTTCAGCCTTGCACGGCCCGCGCAGCGCCTCGCCGAGATCGTGGCCGAAGCGGGCGGCGCCCACGGCGACGCCCTGCTGTAGCCGCTGCGCGGAACCTGCGGAGCAGCATCTCCGGCGCGGCGCGCACGCCGGACGGCAGGCCGTGGGCTCACTCCACGAACAGACCCCGCGCCGCCGCCCGCGCGTCGAAGGCCTCCAGCCGGGCCTGCGCGTCCGGCAGCGCGTCCGCCATCGACTCCAGCAGCACCCGCCCCAGCAGCATCGGCGCGCAGGCCGTGTCGAAGGCCAGCCCGGTACCGACCTGCGCCGGAATCAGCAGGTCCGAGTGGCGCGCCACCGGGGCGAAGGCCGATTCGGCGACGGTGACCACGGTCAGGCCGGCCCGCCGCGCGCGTTCCAGCGTGTCCACGACCTCCCGGGGGTGGCGGGGCAGCGCGAAGCACAGTAGCGCCGTCGCGCCCTCGTAGCGCGCCGCGTCGATGCGGTCCTCCATCATCGAGCCGCCCTCGTCGAGGAGCCGTACGTCCGGGTGGACCTTCGACGCGAAGTAGGCGAACCCCCGCGCCTGGGAGGAAGCCGCCCGCAGCCCGAGCACCAGCAGCGGGGTCGAGGCGGCGAGCAGCCGCCCCGCCTCCTGGACCGGCGCGGGATCGGCGAGCATCGCCGCGAGCTGCCGCAGGTTCTCGATCTCGCCGAGAACGGCCTGCTGGTACTCGTTGTACGAGTCCTCGTGCGCGGCCTCGGGCCGCTCGGCGGGGGCCACCTCGCGCAGGTGGCGGCGCAGCGCCGGATAGCCGTCGAAGCCCAGCGCCACGGCGAACCGGGTCACCGAGGGCTGGCTCACCCCGGCCAGTTCGGCGAGCTCGACGCTCGACAGGAAGGGCACCTCCGCCGCCCCGCGCACCATGCAGTGCGCGATCCGCCGCTGGGTCGGCGTCAGCCGGTGCCCCTCGAACAGCTTCTGCAGCCGCGCGGCCGGGCTGTCACTCATCCCGTCCCCTCCGTCCCGGTGAAATATTCAGTCACGGAGCACTCTGCATGCGGTTATGCAGCGGGGCAAGCCGTGCCCGCGATCCGGATAGGGGTGCTAGCCCCAGTGCCGGGGATCGCCGGGGTTCCTACGGTGGGGGCATGGACGCGCACGCCCAAGAGCTCAAGAAGGAATTCGACGCGACGCTGGACGCCCGGCGCGAGCTGGGCCCCGAGTACGAGGCCGCGCTCGTGGATTCGTTCGTCGAGAAGGTCGACACGCAGGTCCGGCGCCGGCTCGCGGAGGAACGCCTGTCCGCGGCCCGCGGTGACGGCCGGGCGCCGTCCGCCGTTCCGGGGGACGGGAACTTCGGCGAACGTTTCGGCTTCGCGATCATCACCTTGGTCCTGGCGATCCCGCTGTCGGCGATCGCCGTCACGCAGGCGCGGCTGCCGGGGCTGATCGTCGCCTGGGCGGGGATCGTGGGCGTGAACTTCATCCACGCCGCCCGCCTGCGGCGGAGTGCGCGGGACACCCCGGGCTGACGCCGGGCCCGCCACCACCGCCGCCGTACGGGCGAGTGAACCGGGTCCGCAAGAGGATTGCGCGGGGACCGCCGCACCCTCGGTCGCCCGAGGGGCGGGACGACGGCGGTCCCCGCGAAGGACACGGCCGGGTCAGGGCCGTCCGCGTCCGTGGCGTACGCGCGGTCCGGGAGCCGCTCCGGAGGTACGCACACGCCGTTCCGTGGTGCCGGCCGGGTTCCGGTCTCCCGGACTCCCCTGCCGACAACCACCACTGTGCCGGAGCCGTGTTAAGCGGGTGCTGCCGTCACGTGTCGTGCCCGTACCGTTTGCGCGAAGGCCGCGCCACGGGCCGGGTGCCGGGGCGGGAGGCGGGCGGTGGGCCCGCGCCCCGCCCCCCGGGCGGGCCGCTTGCTACTTCGCGCCCTTGGCCAGGAACGCCAGCAGGTCCTGACGGCTCACCACACCGGTGGGCTTGCCCTCGACCAGCACGATCGCCGCGTCCGCCTCGCCGAGCACCGCCATCAGCTCGGACACCGGCTCGCCGGAGCCGACCTGCGGCAGCGGGGAGCTCATGTGCTTCTCCAGCGGGTCGGTCAAGGAGGCCCGCTGGGCGAACAGCGCCGCCAGCAGCTCCTTCTCGACCACGGAACCGATGACCTCGGCGGCCATCACGTCCGGGTGACCGGCGCCCGGCTTGACGATCGGCATCTGCGAGACGCCGTACTCGCGCAGGACCTCGATGGCCTCGCCGACGGTCTCCTCGGGGTGCATGTGGACGAGGGAGGGGATGCCGCCCTCCTTGTCGTTCAGCACGTCGCCGATGCGCGCGGCGGGGCCGGCCTCCTCCAGGAAGCCGTGTCCCGCCATCCACTCGTCGCTGAAGATCTTGCTGAGGTAGCCGCGGCCGCTGTCCGGCAGCAGGACGACGACCACGTCGTCCGGGCCGAGCCCCTCGGCGGCCTTCAGCGCCGCGACGACCGCCATGCCGCAGGAGCCGCCGACGAGCAGGCCCTCCTCCTTGGCGAGGCGGCGGGTCATCTGGAAGGAGTCCTTGTCGGACACCGCGATGATCTCGTCGGTGACGTTCGGGTCGTAGGCGGTCGGCCAGAAGTCCTCGCCGACGCCCTCGACCAGGTACGGACGCCCGGAGCCGCCGGAGTAGACCGAGCCCTCGGGGTCGGCGCCGATGACCTTGACCTTCCCGCCGCTGACCTCCTTGAGGTAGTTGCCGGTGCCGGAGATCGTGCCGCCGGTACCGACACCCGCGACGAAGTGGGTGATCTTCCCGTCCGTCTGCTCCCACAGCTCGGGACCGGTGGTCTCGTAGTGCGAACGGGGGTTGTTCGGGTTGCTGTACTGGTCGGGCTTCCAGGCGCCGGGCTCGCGCGCGAGGCGGTCGGACACGTTGTAGTACGAGTCCGGGTGCTCGGGGTCGACGGCGGTCGGGCAGACCACGACCTCGGCGCCGTACGCGCGCATCACGTTGATCTTGTCCATGGACACCTTGTCAGGGCAGACGAAGATGCACTTGTAGCCCTTTTGCTGGGCCACGATGGCGAGTCCTACACCCGTGTTGCCGCTGGTCGGCTCCACGATGGTGCCGCCGGGCTTGAGGGCTCCGCTCTGCTCGGCGGCCTCGATCATCCGTACGGCGATCCGGTCCTTCACGGATCCACCGGGATTGAAGTACTCGACCTTCGCAAGGACGGTGGCCTGCAGGCCTTCGGTCACACGGTTGAGCTTCACCAGCGGGGTGTTGCCGACGAGGCTGATCATCGAGTCGTGGAATTGCACCATGTTCTCCAAGGAGGGGACTCCACGGGTTCTCCGGGAGGTCCGGCCAGAGTATGCGGAAAGGGATTGGCCGACCGTGCGTACGGGGCAGGTAGGGATCAATGAGGACCGAGGAGGTGGCCTGAAGGATGTCCAGGGCGAGGACAGCCCGCCGGATCGCGGCGGGCGCGGCGTACGGCGGAGGCGGACTCGGACTGGTCGGGGCAGCCGCGGTCGGGCTGGTGGTGGCCGAGATGCAGTTCGCCCGGCGGGCGGTCGGGTCCGGGCTGCCCGAGCCACCGCGCGCCGACGGGCTGTACGGGAGTGAATTCGGCGGGCCTGAGCTGAGCCCGGGCCCGCTGCGCCTGGGCATGCTGGGTGATTCCACGGCCGCGGGACTGGGCGTACGGCGGGCCCGGCAGACTCCGGCGGCCCTGATGGCCTCCGGGCTGGCGGCGGTGGCCGAGCGGCCGGTCGAGCTGCGCAACGTGGCCCTTTCGGGGGCCATGTCGGACGACCTGGACCGGCAGGTCGGCCTGCTGCTGGACGGCCCCGCGCCGCCCCCGGACGTCTGCGTGATCATGATCGGGGCGAACGACGTGACGCGCCGGATGCCGCCGACCCAGTCGGTGCGGCTGCTCACCTCGGCCGTGCGCAGGCTGCGCATGGCCGGCGCGGAGGTCGTCGTGGGCACCTGCCCCGACCTGGGCACGATCGAGCCCGTCTACCAGCCGCTGCGCTGGCTGGCGCGCCGGGTCTCGCGCCAGCTGGCCGCCGCGCAGACCATAGGAGTGGTGGCGCTGGGCGCCCGTACGGTCTCCATGGGAGACCTGCTGGGCCCGGAGTTCGCCGCGAACCCGCGCGAGATGTTCGGCCCCGACTCCTACCACCCGTCGGCGGAGGGGTACGCGACCGCCGCCATGGCCGTGCTGCCCACGCTGTGCGCGGCGCTGGGCCTGTGGCCGGAGTCGGACCGGCTGGACGTGTCCCGGGACGAGGACATGCTGCCGGTGGCGAAGGCCGCGTCGGCCGCGGCGGGCCAGGCGGGTACGGAGGTCACGGCCGTCCGCGGCCCCTGGGTCCTGCTCAAGCACCGGCGTCGGCGGCGGGTGCCGGCCACGGACCCGGCCCAGCCGGTGGTGCCCTGAAACGATGCCCGGCGGGCGAGTGCGGCCCGTGTCACACGCCCCGGCCGGTGACCTGGACCGTACGGGGCGGTAACTTCGCTTGCGGTCCCGCACGAGCCGCAACACACCCTTGGAGTCCCGATGCCCGAAGCCGTCATCGTTTCCACCGCCCGCTCCCCCATCGGGCGCGCCTTCAAGGGGTCCCTCAAGGACGTGCGGCCGGACGACCTGACCGCGACGATCATCCAGGCCGCCCTGGCCAAGGTCCCCGGGCTGGACCCGCGCGAGATCGACGACCTGATGCTCGGCTGCGGCCTGCCCGGCGGCGAGCAGGGCAACAACCTGGCGCGCATCGTGGCCGTGCAGATGGGCATGGACTTCCTGCCCGGCACCACGATCACCCGCTACTGCTCCTCCTCGCTGCAGACCTCCCGGATGGCCCTGCACGCCATCAAGGCGGGCGAGGGCGACGTCTTCATCTCGGCCGGCGTCGAGACGGTGTCGCGGTTCGCCAAGGGCAACTCGGACTCGTGGCCCGACACCCACAACCCGTTCTTCGCCGACGCCGAGGCCCGTACGGCGGCCGTCGCCGAGTCGACGGGCTCCACCTGGCAGGACCCCCGCGCGGACGGACTGGTCCCGGACGCATACATCTCGATGGGGCAGACCGCCGAGAACCTGGCCCGCCTCAAGGGCGTGACCCGTCAGGACATGGACGAGTTCGGCGTCCGCTCGCAGAACCTCGCGGAAGAGGCCATCAAGAACGGCTTCTGGGCCCGCGAGATCACCCCGGTCACCACCCCGGACGGCACCGTCGTCTCCACGGACGACGGCCCGCGCGCCGGCGTGACCCTGGAGGGCGTGCAGGGCCTCAAGCCCGTCTTCCGCCCCGACGGCCTGGTCACGGCCGCCAACTGCTGCCCGCTCAACGACGGTGCCGCGGCGCTGGTCATCATGAGCGACACCAAGGCCCGCGAGCTGGGCCTGACCCCGCTGGCCCGGATCGTCTCCACCGGTGTCACCGGCCTCTCCCCCGAGATCATGGGCCTGGGCCCGGTCGAGGCGTCGAAGCAGGCCCTGAAGCGGGCCGGCCTCACGGTCGGCGACATCGACCTCTTCGAGATCAACGAGGCCTTCGCGGCCCAGGTCATCCCGTCGTACCGGGACCTGGAGATCCCGCTGGAGAAGCTGAACGTCAACGGTGGTGCCATCGCCGTCGGTCACCCCTTCGGTATGACCGGTGCGCGCATCACCGGCACGCTGATCAACAGCCTGCAGTTCCACGACAAGCAGTTCGGTCTCGAAACGATGTGCGTCGGTGGCGGACAGGGCATGGCCATGGTCATCGAGCGTCTGAGCTGAGCCGTAGCGGAGGGTAGGGGTCGCCCCGAGGAACGAGGGGCGGCACCTGCCCGCAGCGGTGGCGAAGATCAGCGCGACCGAAGATTCGAGCGTCTGAGCTGAGCCGTAGCGGAGGGTAGGGGTCGCCCCGAGGAACGAGGGGCGGCACCTGCCCGCAGCGGTGGCGAAGATC
>NZ_JBSGZP010000394.1:0-6936 GCF_053611065.1 Streptomyces sp. NPDC054840 | reverse complement strand
GGCCCCGGCCACACCGGCCGGGGCCTGGGCACGCTCAGTCGCGCAGGTGCTGCCACCAGGACGCGAGGGCCGGCACATCGGGCGGCTCGGTTCCGGCGAAGCCGGGGACATCGGCGAACCGGATCGCGAACCGGGCTTCCGGGAGAGGCAGTTCGTGGCGGTTGCGTGGGCTCGCGTAGCGGGGGGCCCGGCTCTGCCAGGCGATGGAGCCGGCCACGTAGTGGCCCAACGCCGCCAGGTGACGGCGCAGTTCGGCGTTCGCGCCGGTCTCCAGCCGCGCCCGGAGCGTCAAGAAGAGGACCATCACCCGGTCACGCAGGGCCACCGCGAGCGGCACGGCCTCGGCGGGCGAGCAGTTCTCCTGGTGGGCGAGGACGTTGACGAGATTCACCTCCCGCGGCTCCAGGTGGTCGTCCTTGTCGTAGGAGAACAGGTCGTTGTCCGCGCTGACGACGAATCCCGCCGCATCCGTGAGTGCCGTCAGGGCGCGGGAGCAGAGCACCTCCGCAGGCAGTCGGTCCCCGCGCGCGACGTCGGACCAGGTCAGCGAGAAGCGCGTACCGTTCGCCAAGGGCCCCATGGCGACGAAGTCGTTCAGGCCCGGCATGATCCCCGCCTCGCCCTGGGCGGCCCGCCAGGCCGCTCCGAGCAGCCAGTCGCGTGTCCCCTCGGCGAACCGGCGCAGCTCGTAGGGCGTGAGCAGGGCATGGGTGCGGCGGACCAGGTCCAGCAGCGCGCGGGTCATCGGTCCGTCGGGCAGCACCGATGCTCCCGGGTCCTCGATGGTGCGCAGCAGGCGTACACCGTGTTCGACGACGGCACCCGTCCCCACCTCGTCGGAACCGGAATCCTGCCAGTCGTCGACGGCGTTGGCCCAGTAGTTCCACTCGGTGAAGAGCAGGAGGGCCTCGACGCTCCCCTCGGGGATGATGCGGCAGGAGAAGTCGGCGCTGTGGGTGGCGAGACCCCAGGCGCGCTCGACCGGATCGGGGTAGACGCCGAAGGCGTCCAGCCACTCGACCGCCAGGGCCTCCACCTGCTTGGCCCGGGGATGGACGAGGTCGCGCTCCAGAGGGCAGTAGAAGGACGGCAGGCGCGCACCGAGGAGCGAGGGGCGGGGTGCCGGCCGCGGCGACGATGGCAATGCGGCTGCGGATGATGCGGGTACGGGTGCGGGTGAGGCCGTCATCGGCGGCCCCCGATCCGGAACTGCAGCAGCCGCGTCTGCACCGCGTGGTCACGCCAGAGCCGGAAGAACCTGCTGTGCGCGATCGTCGACTGTTCGAGCCGTTCCCCGGTCCAGGCGCCCGGCTCGGCGTCGGACCCCGCGCGGAGCCGGTCGAGTTCAGCGGTGTTCCACGCCATGGACTGCACCCAGAACTCCGCCACCGAGTCGGTCACGTCCTCCTCGTGCACGAGTTCAAAACCGGCCGCCTCGGCCGCGGCCAGGTATTCCCCTCTGTGTCCGAGTCGCGTTCTGTAGTAGCCGTCGATGAACTCGCGCCATGGGGAGCGGCCCACGAAGTGCTCCTGGATCCCGAACCATCCGCCGGGTTCCAGTGCCTTGGCGACGACCTCGAAGAGCCGGGTCCGGTCGGTGTAGCCGCTGCTCTCGTTGGCGTAGACGGCGTCGTACGCACGGGTCTCGTCCAGGTCGTGCACGTCGGCCAGTAAGGGCTTCACCCGCTCCCCGACCCCGGCGTGCCGGGCGAAGTGCCGGACGATCGGGATGTGTTCCGCCGCGACGGTGAGGCTGGTGACCGACGCGCCGTGCTCCTGCGCCCAGTAGAGCGAGGTCCCGCCCAGGCCGCAGCCGATGTCCAGCAGCCGCCGGGGAGGCGTCTCGTACGCGCCCCACGACCGGGCCGCGTGCTCGACGATCCGCTCCTGCGCGTCGAGCATGCGCTGCTTCAGCACGCTCTGGGAGACGGTGCTGTCCGGCGGACCGTCCGGGTACAGCCCCACGTGGAAGTGGACACGGGGGCCCGGGCCGTACTTGTGCAGGATCTCCTGGGTCTTGCGGCTGTAATAGAGCTGTATGGGATCGGCCGCGGCCGAACCCTGGGAGCTGCCTAAGGACGCTGCGAGGGAGGTGACGCGCATGGGGTGTCCGCCCTTTCGTGGGGTAGGGCTGCCTCCGGGACACGCTGTCACCGCTCACCGCGTCCCGTCCGGCGCACTGTCGAAGCACGGATCATCGTGGCACTTCGCAGGCCCCGCGTCAGCCCACTGGAGCAACACGGAACGGCGTCCGAATATCGCCGGTGGCGGGCGGACCGGCCACGGTCGTCCGGCCGGGCCGGGGCCGAAGCAGTCGGGGTGGTGGCCGTACCAGGTCCGGAAGGGTGCCTCTGCGGCGCCCGGGTCACCGGCGCGGTCCGGGCGGTGACGGTGGCGGGATACCGACCGCGCAGGACGGCCTCCGGCGGGGCCCGGGGGGCCAGGACCTCCTTGCGGACCGGCGCTGTCCGCATCTGGACGACGAGCGTCCGGGACGATGAGGACCGCGGCCCACCGGGGTGGGTGGTTACCCCGCGTTCTGCCTGGTCGGACGGCCTGTAGGGCTCGCCGCGACGACCGGCGGCCCCCTCTGCCCGACGGCCCCGCCGACGGTGCCCGTCATCCGGGGAAGGCGGCCGACCCCGATCGCCAAAGCGCTATGCCTTCATTACGTAGATATCCTGTGAAGTGTGATCGAGTCTGGACGGCCACGGCTCCGCCGGCGACCCGGCCCGGGAACACTTGTGCGGCTGTCGCCGGTCATCCTGACCGTCGTCATTGCCAGCCTGGCCTACGCCACTCCCCCGGAGATGGCCTTCAGTCGCCTCCTTCCCGCAGCGCCGGCCCTCGCCGCCGCCATGTGGCCGGTGCTCCCCACCGTCCTGCTCGGGACGGTCTGCCTGCTTCTGATGATCGGCCTCGGCTTCGTCTTCCCCGGTCTGGGGACGTGGTGGACGGCCGCGGGGATCATCGCGGTCACCGTGGCCGCCGCGTACGGAAGCCACGTTCGGCTCCAGCGGGAGCGCACCCTCTTCCAGGTACGGCTCGTCGCCGACGCGGCGCAGCAGGTGGTGCTCAGCCCCATGCCACGCCGCTTCGGCCCTGTCGAGATCGAGTCGCTCTATCTCGCGGCCGCGGCAGAGGCCCGCATCGGCGGGGACTTCTACGAGGTGGCCGACACCCCGTTCGGGATCAGGCTGCTCATCGGCGACGTACGGGGCAAGGGTCTGCCGGCGGTGGGGGCGGCCGCGGCGATCGTCAACGCCTTCCGGGAGGCCGCCTACGACGAGACCGACATGGTCGACATCGCACGCCGGATGGATGCCAGCAGCACCCGTTACAACGGCGCCTTTCCCCCCGAGGGGCCGTTGGAGCGCTTCGCCACCGCCCTGCTCGTCGAGATCCCGCACGGGAACAGACGTATCGACATCCTGAACTGCGGCCACCCCCCGCCTCTGCTTCTGAACGAGGGGAAGGTCCGCGCCCTCGAACCCAGCACGCCCTCACCACTGCTCAGTCTCGCGGAGCTGATCGGCGACCATTACAGCGTCGACACCTTCGATTTCGCCCCCGACGACCTGCTGCTCCTCTATACCGACGGGATCGCCGAGGCCCGCGCGCGCGACGGCGAGTTCTTCCCGTTGGCCGCGTGGATGGGCCGACAGCCCCAGACACCCCCCGACGAGCTGCTCGCGGCTCTTCACCGCGACCTGCTCCGCTACAGCAGGGGACGTCTTGACGACGACATCGCCGCCCTCGCCGTACGCCTGTGCGAGCCCTGATCGTCGCGGCACAGTCCGGGGCATCGTGAACCGAACCGTGCCGGCTCAGGGGGAAGTCGCCGGTCGTCGATACTGATCTTCATGCATGCCAACGTCACCGCCGCCACCCTGGAACGCGTCGCCGGTCATCGGATCCGCTTCGACGCCCGGTTCGAGCAGTACTTCGACAGCCTCGGCGCGCGTTTCGACGTCCCGGTGCCCAGCCGGTACGTCCCCCGCTGCCTGGAGCTGCTGCGGGAGTTTTCCATGCGCGGTGGCAAGCGGCTGCGGGTCGTCCTGCTGTACGAGGCGGCCCGGCTGGTCAGCACGGACGAGATACCGGGGCTCGCCGAGGCCGCGCTGAGCATCGAACTGCTCCAGACGCACGGACTCGTCCACGACGACATCATCGACGACGCGCCCCTGCGCCGCGGCGGCCCCTCGACGTACTACGCCTACCGCGGGGAGCTCCCCGGCCAGGACGCCACCGCCCTCGGGCTGGCGATACTCGCCGGGGACCTCGCCGCGTTCCTGTCCACCCAGGTACTGCTGGAGGCCGAGGTTCCCGCCGAGCTCCGCCAGGCGCTGCTGGGCGTGCACACGCGCACCGCGGCGGAGACCGTGGCCGGGCAGATCGCCGATCTGGAGCGGGATTCCCACATCCTGCCCGACGAGGAATTCCTGCACACCGTCACCGACTTCAAGAGCGCGCGGTACTCGATCCTCGCGCCGCTGACGATGGGGCTGCTGGCCGCGGGCGGGGATCCGGCGCCGCACCGCGACCGACTGCACCGCTACTCCCGGCTGGTGGGCATCTCCGAGCAGATGCGCGACGACTACCTCGACCTCTTCGTGCCGTCCGGCACCGACCCGGCGGCCGAGGCGAAGTCCACCGGGGCGGACATCCGCTCGGGCCGCCGCACCTACGCCGTCCGCGCGGTGCTGGCCGCCGCGACCGGGGCCGACGCGGCCTTGGTCGAAGCCGCGCTCGGCGATCCCGGCTGCCCGGACGGAACCCTCGGCCGGATCAGGGAGATCGCCCTCTCCGCGGGCGTGGACCGGCGGCTGAAGGCGGAGATCCGGCGGCACGCGGAGGCGGCCGCCGCCGAGGCCGCGTCCTGGGAGCCGTACTGGCGGGCGGAGGCCGTGGAGTTCTTCAGGGGCCTGCCGATGTGGAACGTGGCCCGGATGTCCTGAGAGAAGCGAGAGCGGGCGGAAGCGGGCGAGAGCCGACAGGAGTCGTCACACGGTGTGGGCGTCGGCGCCAGCACGCGCGTCGAAGCCCTTGACGAGCAGCCGGACGGCCAGCGTCACCTCCCAGGCGAACACGGGAAGCGCCGCGAGGGACCCCGCCACCGAGACCTGCTCGTAGATCCCGAACAGCACGGCGGTCGCCGAGGCGCATATCAGCGTCCCGCCGACCAGCCCCAGGAGCGCGAGCGGTCGCGGTACGAGCCGCGAGGTGTACATCAGGCCGGCCAGCACCACGGTGTTGGCTCCCAGGACGAAGTTCGGTCCGAACAGGAACGTCCAGTCGTGGAACGCCACCAGGGCCTGGCCCGCCGTGACCAGGGAAGCCCCGTCGGTGCCCGTCGCGCCCTCCGCCTGCGTCCTCAGCGTCACCACCGACAGCACGCTGATGATGCCGACGACGATGACGGCGGCCTCCAGCAGCCGTCCGCAGACGTAGCCGACGGCGGCCCCCTCGTTGCGCCCGCGCAGGACCGGGTAGAGCACGGCCCCCGTGCCCGTGACGGCCAGGGCGAGCACGAACTCGCACAACGCTCCCAGGAACACCCGGCTGTCGGCGCCCGGCCCGAGGACGTAGCCGGCGTCGCTCAGGAGGGGGCGGTACAGCGCGAGCCCGCCGATCGCGGCGACTTCGGTGACGAGGAACAGCACACCCGCGACGATCGCGGTTCTCCTGGTTGAGCTCATGCGGAACAGACCCCTCCCTCATGGGTGTACGGCGTACACCCGACGGTTGGCGCTCACAGTAGGTGTACGCCGTACACTCGTCAAGGCGACGGACGCCACCGCATCACTCCGGGAACGGATCGAGGGAGAAGCCCCCATGCCCGAGCAGCCGCAGGACCCTCAGGAACCGCGCCGAACCCCCCTGAGCCGGGACCGGGTGCTGCGCGCCGCCGTGGCCTTCGCCGACGGCGCCGGGATCGAGGCGTTGAGCATGCGCAGACTCGCCCAGGAGCTGGGTGTCGTCCCGATGGCGCTCTACAAGCACGTGGCCAACAAGGAAGAACTCCTGGACGGCATGGTGGAGGTCGTCGTCGCGGGCATCGCGCGCCAAGTCCCGGGATCCGACTGGAAGAGCGCCGTCCGTGCGCGGATCCTCGGGGCGCGCGGCGCCCTCCTCACGCACACCTGGGCGGCTCAGGTGATCCGGTCGCGCACCAGCCCCACGCCGGCCGTGCTCGCGTACCTCGACTCGGTGATCGGAACATTCCGGGCCGGCGGCTTCTCGACCGACCTCACCCACCATGTGATGCATGCCCTGGGCAGCCGGGTTCTCGGCTTCACCGAGGAGCTGTTCGACGACCCGGCAGGCACCGCACCGCAGGACCCGGCAGGCACCGCACCGCAGGACGAGGCGGCACAGGCGGCCGCGTACGAGGCGATGGCCCGGCGATACCCCCACGTCACCGAGCTGGCCCGGGCGGTGGCGCACGACCGGCGGACGGTCGTCGGCCAGGGGTGCGACGACCAGTTCGAGTTCGAGTTCGCGCTGGATCTCCTCCTGGACGGATTCGAACGACTTCACGGGCAGGACTGGACATCCACGCCCTGAGGCGACCGACCGGGCTCGACCGGAGTGACCCGGGCACTCCGGCTACGCGCCCCCCGCGGGCTCTCGGCACCGGGCGGCCGGGCGCGGGCATTCGGGTGGCGGACCGCCGTGTCGGGCCGCCCGCTCCGGCCCGGTTCGCCATCCTGGGCCAGGCACGGCATCGCGATCGCCGGTGCCCTCCCCACGGCGAGAAGGAGTACGGCATGCCGACGGACGCGGTCGGGCGTTTCCTCGCGGCTCTCGGAACGCAGCAGCAGGAGGCCGTCACCAGCAGACCGCAGGAGGAGCAGGAGCGGCTCGCGGCCGCCTGGGAGCGCGAACTGGCCTCGGACGACGAGCTCGACACGCTCGACGAGCTGTCCCCGCCGG
>NZ_JBSGZP010000393.1:0-6937 GCF_053611065.1 Streptomyces sp. NPDC054840 | reverse complement strand
GCGTGACCAGCGTCATGAGCACCACACCGTTGAACGTGTCGAAGCAGCCGTGCCACCGTCCGGCCATGCACATCGGAGCGGACATCATGAGCGGCCGCCGCACGACGTGGGCGGCGCCCGCCAGGCCGAGGACCGCCAAGCCCAGGAGCACGATCGCGCGCGTGCGACGGGGTGGTGCCGACAGGGGTGCGTCATGGTTCATGCCGCCATTCCATGCGGAGGGCGGTTGCGGTGGCGTATGCGATTTTCGATACGCCCGCGATACCCGCGATACCCGCGATACCCCGCGATGTCCGTAATACGCCACGGACTGCGACGGGACGCCCGTCAGGGCATCTCCCGGGTGCGGGTCCAGGCCAGGAGCCCGTCCGCCGGCCAGGTGTTGATGACGCGCCCGGCCGGAACCTCGCACTCCACCGCCCTTTCGCAGCCGGCGATCTGCCAGTCGAGCTGGCCGGGGGCGTGCGCGTCCGTGTCGACCGCGAAGAAGGTGCCGGCTGCCACGGCGATCCGCAGCAGCCGCCGGGGCGGGTCCAGCCGTTCGGGCCGGCTGTTGATCTCCACGGCGGTACCGCTCTCCGCGCAGGCCGCGAAGACCGCCTCCGCGTCGAACTGCGACTCCGGCCGGGTCCGGCCGGTGACCAGCCGCCCCGTGCAGTGGCCCAGGACGTCCATCAGCGGGTTCCGTACGGCCGCCAGCAGCCGCCGGGTCATCGCGGGGGAGTCCATCCGCAGTTTCGAGTGCACCGAGCCGACGACCAGGTCGAGCTGTTCCAGCAGCTCCGGTTCCTGATCCAGGGCCCCGTCGTCCAGGATGTCGCACTCGATGCCGGTGAGCAGCCGGAAGGGCGCCCAGGTGTCATTGAGCTCGGCCACCACCCGCAGCTGCTCGCGCAGCCGCTCCGGGGAGAGTCCCCGCGCGACGGTCAGGCGCGGCGAGTGGTCGGTGAGCACGGCCCATTCATGGCCCAGCGCGGCCGCCGCCCGTCCCATCGCCTCGATCGGACTGCCGCCGTCGGACCAGTCGGAGTGCAAGTGGCAGTCCCCGCGCAGGGCCGCCCGTAGCGCGGTGGCGGCGGGTGTGGCCGGCGGCCCCTCGGGGTGTGCGGCGATCTCGTCCTCCAGCGTCTGCAGATAGGCGGGGACGGCTCCGCCGACTGCCTCCCGGACGACCTGGGCCGTTTTGGGGCCGATGCCCTTCACGGCCTCCAGGGAACCGGCCGCGACCCGTTCGGCCACCTCGCTCTCGCCCATCCGGGTGATGGCGGCCGCCGCGGACCGGAAGGCCCGTACCCGGTAGGTGGGCGCCTGCGCGCGCTCCAGCAGGAAGGCGATCCGGTCCAGCGCCGCAACCGGGTCCATCGCGTACCTCCTGCCCGCCGTCCCGCTTCCCGGACCCAGTGTCCGGTGCGGGAGGCGGCTACGCCTCTCCGGCCTCCCGGGGCACGGCGGCGTCGAGGGCGGCGGTGAGCCGGTTCAGCCGGGCCTGGAGGTCGAGGACCTCGGTGAGCTCGAAGCCGGTCGCGGCGGCGATCCGGCGGGGCACCTCCACCGCCCGGACGCGCAGCGCGGCGCCCTCTGCGGTCAGGTGGGCGTGCACGGACCGCTCGTCCTCGGTGCTGCGTTCGCGGCGGACCAGGCCGGCCGCCTCCAGCCGTTTGAGCAGCGGGGACAGCGTTCCGGAGTCCAGCCGCAGGTGCTGCCCGATGTCCTTGACCGGCATCTCGCCGTGCTCCCAGAGCACGAGCATCACCAGGTACTGGGGGTAGGTGAGCCCGAGATCCTTGAGCACGACGCGGTAGAGGCCACCGAAGGCACGGCTCGCCGCGTTGAGCGCGAAGCAGATCTGGCCGTCGAGGCGCAGGAAGTCCTGGTCGGCGTGGGTCGCGGTGGTCGGCTCGGTCATGACGCCCAGTGTACCCGGGAAGAACTTGCGAGGCATTGAATTGTGCACAACTGAATTGTGTGTTCTAGTAGTGGAGCGCGGCCGACCACCGGCCGCCACCACGGTTCATTTCTGCGAGAGGACCTCTCATGGACGCGCTCTACACCGCTGTCGCCACCGCCAACGGCCGCGAGGGCCGCACCGTCAGCTCCGACGGTCAGATCGACCTCGCTCTCGCGATGCCCCCGGCTCTCGGCGGCAACGGGCAGGGCACCAACCCCGAGCAGCTCTTCGCCGCCGGCTACGCGGCCTGCTTCGCCAGCGCGCTCGGTCTGGTCGGCCGCCAGGCCAAGGCCGACACCAGCGAGGTCTCGGTCACCGCGGAGGTCTCCATCGGCAAGGACGGCGCCGGCTTCGGCCTGGGCGTCACCCTGCGCGTCGAGCTCCCCGAGTCCCTCGCCGGCGAAACGGGCGCCCTGCTGGTCAAGCAGGCGCACGAGGTCTGCCCCTACTCCCGCGCCACCCGCGGCAACATCGACGTGGACCTCGTGATCGAGTAAAGATGCCGGACACCCGGCGGGCGGCCACCATGGAGGGGCACTCACTCCTCTGGGGGGCCGCACGCCAGGAGGTGCCGGTGGCGCACACCTACGCAACGGACGTACTGGTCGTCGGCGCCGGCCCGGTGGGGCTGACCGCCGCCGCGGAGCTGCGCCGCCGGGGTGTTTCCTGCCGGATCGTCGACCGGCTGCCCGCCCGGCTGCCGTTCGCGAAGGCCGTGGGCATCCAGCCGCGCACCTTCGAGGTCTGGGACCGCATGGGACTGGTCCGCACCGCCCTGGAGGCGGCCGTCCCGATGCGGGGCCAGTTCCTCTACGTCAACGGGGCTGAACAGCCCCGCGTCGACCTTTCCGTGCCGCCCGAAGTCCCGTACGGGTTCGCGGCGCTTCCCCAGTACGAGACCGAGCGCATCCTCGACGAGTACCTGGGCCGCTTCGGCGCCGCGGTCGAACGCGGCACCGAGCTGGTGGCGTTCAGCCAGGACGCCGACGGGGTGACCTGCCGGCTGCACACCCCCTCCGGGGCGGAGGAGGAGGTACGCACCCGCTTCCTGGTGGGCTGTGACGGCGCCCACAGCATCGTCCGCAAGGGACTCGGCCTCAGCTTCGAGGGCGGGGCCTTCGCCGAGGAGTACATGCTCGCCGACGTACGCGTCGACTGGGACGTGCCGCCCGGATACGGCCTGCGCGCCATGCATCTGGGCGGTGACGGGGCGGTCGACGACGTGCTGGTCTGCATCCCCCTGCCCGGCCGGGGCCGGTACCGCATGTCGATGATGGTGCCGCCCGAACTCTCCACCGCAGGACAGGCCGGAGCCGCCTCCGACGGCATCACTCACGGCCTGCAGAGCGACCGGGCCGGCCGGGCCCCCGTACTGGCCGACATCCAGACGGTCCTGGACCGGCTCTCACCGAAGCCCACCACCGCCTTCGACATCCGCTGGACGTCGGTGTTCCGCATCAGCCACCGGATCGTGGACCGCTACGGCGACGGCCGGGTCTTCGTCGCCGGGGACGCGGCCCACATCCACCCGCCGACCGGCGCCCAGGGCATGAACACCGGTATCCAGGACGCCTGGAACCTGGCCTGGAAGCTCGCACTGGCCTGCTCGGGCGCCGCCCACCCCGCCCTGCTCGCCGGCTACGACGCCGAGCGCCGGCCCGTCGGCGAGGAAGTCGTCGGCCGCACCGTACGGCACGCAGTCGAGGGAATGGAGAACGACCCCGACGACCCGGCGACCCTGATGATGCGCGAGGCCCAACTCCTCGTGGGCTACCGGGGAAGCCCATCCGTGGACTCGGCCGGCGGGGGCGAGGGCCCCCGGCCCGGCGACCGGGCGCCCGACTGCGCGGGCCTCACCGGGCCGATCACCGCCTACCCGGCACGCCTGTACGACGTCCTGCGCGAGCGGGACCACGTCCTGCTGCTGTACGGGGACCGGCCCGAACCCGGCCCCGCGTCCGGCCTCGACGAACTCGTACGGACGGCCCGGAAGTCCTCCGGCGGCCGGATGGAGATCTGCCTGGTGGTCGCGGCCGACGCGGACGCCGACGCGGATGCGGCGATCGAGGCCGACGGGACGACGCTGCCGGTCTACACCGACAGCCGGGGCGAGTTCGCCCGCCTGTACGCGGCCGAGGAGCCCACGGCCTTCGTGATCCGCCCGGACGGATACCTCGGCGCCCGGCTCTCCCCGCCCGCCCCGCGGCAGCTGGCCGCACACCTCGCGAACGTCTTCGCCGCGAACCCGCCGAACTGAACCCGCCAGGGCCGAACCGAGCCGCCAGGGCCGAACCGAGCCGTCAGGGCCGAACCGAGCCGTCAGGGCCGGGCGCCGGACCGGGCGGCCTCCCGGCGCTGTCGCTTGCCCAGCGGGGCCAGCGACAGGTCCTGAGCCTGCGACCGCAGCTGCTTGAAGCCGTACCCGCGCTCGGACAGCCAGCCCTCCGCCGCCAGCTCCGCCCGGGCGGTCGCGTCGAGGATGTCCTCCTCGGCCTCGCCCGAATCCAGGAAGCGGAAGGTGAAGAAGGGGCGGGCCGCGAGGTCGTAGGAGAGGTGCCCCTCGGTGGTGAACTCCGCGCGCAGCATGTCGTGCTCGGGCGCGGCGGCGAGCAGCTCGGCGCTCTGGTCGTCGGTCAGACCGTCGAACGAACCGCGAACGGTGATACGGAAGGTACGGGTAGCACTCATCCCCGGAGCCTAGATCGGACGCTCCGTCCCATGCACCCGGATATCCGCCGGTCCGACCGGCCCATCACCTCGTGGAGGGCCTACGCAGGGCCGCGTACACCCCACGGACACCCCGAAAGCCCCGGCCGGGAGCCCGTTTTGGATTGCCGGACGATCCTCAATACGATCCGGCGATGATCACAAGAAAACGGCTTGCGGTCGGGGCGTGCGGCCTGCTCGCCGCCCTGGCCGTCGGGCTCTTCCCGGCGAGCGCCACCGCCGCCGACGAACCGACGGTGAAGGAACCCCCCAAGGTCGACCTCGTCCTCGACGTGAGCGGCTCCATGCGGGCCAACGACATCGACGGACAGTCCCGCATGGCCGCGGCCAAGCAGGCCTTCAACGAGGTCATCGACGCGGTCCCGGCCGAGGTACGCCTCGGCATACGGACCTTGGGGGCAAACTACCCCGGGGACGACCGGGCCCTCGGCTGCAAGGACACCAAGCAGCTCTACGCGGTCGGCCCCCTCGACCGGACGGAGGCGAAGACCGCGGTGGCCACCCTCGCCCCGACCGGCTGGACGCCGATCGGACCGGCCCTGCTCGGCGCGGCCCAGGACCTGGAGGGCGGCAACGGCTCCAAGCGGATCGTGCTCATCACGGACGGCGAGGACACCTGCGCCCCGCTCGACCCGTGCGAAGTGGCGCGCGACATCGCCGCCAAGGGCATCCACCTGGTCATCGACACCCTCGGCCTGGTCCCGGACGCCAAGACCCGGGCGCAGCTGACCTGCATCGCCGAGGCCACCGGCGGTACCTACACCTCGGTGCAGCACAAGGCGGACCTCTCCAGCAGAGTGAAACAACTCGTCGACCGGGCCGCGGACCCGGTCGTCAACCCGGTGGCCACCGAGGGCGCGAAGCAGTGTGAGGGCGCCCCGCAGCTGAAGGCCGGCCTCTACAGCGACCGCGAGACCTTCGGTGAACATCGCTGGTACCGGGTCGACGTCCTCCCCGGCCAGGAACTGCGCGCCTCCGTCAGCATCGGCGCCGACCGTGCCGTCAACAACGACTACGGCGTCCTGCTGCGCGCCACCACCGTCCACGGACGGGAGATCGTGCGCGGCTCAGAGGCGGGTGACGGGCGCACCGACGTCCTCTCCACCGGCCTGCGCTACCCGAAGGCCGAGACCGACGGCGCGGATTCCGGCGACAAGCCCGTGCCCGAGACCGTCTGCCTCCAGGTCAGCAACTCCTTCTCCGCCCCCGCCTCCGTCAAGACGACCCCGGGCATGCCCGTCGAGCTGACCATCGACCTGGTGGACGGCCCCGACGAAGCCTCCGACGTCGCCGCCTTCGGCCTCGGACGGGGCTGGTGGCTGCTGGCCGTACTGGCGCTCGCCGGACTGCTGGCCGGTCTGGTGTGGGGATGGATCTCCCGCTGGCGCGTCTCCGTCTGGAGGACCAACTGATGCGCAGAGTAGGCACACCGACCGCATTCCTGCTGGCCGCGGCAGCCGCCCTCACGGTTGCGGGTACGGCCGTGGGCACGGCCGTCGCGGAGACACCCTCGCCGAGCGCCCCCGCCACCGCCACCGCCACCGCCAGTGCCGGTCCGGGCGGGGCCAAGGCCGAATCGGCTCCGACCGAGGCCGGCACCAGCTTCCGTACCGCGGCGGCGTTCCGCCCGGGCCAGAAGGCCACGGCCGGCGCGTCCAGCGGCGACTACCTCTACTGGGTGGTGCCGCTCGACGCGCAGCAGCGCGCCACGGTGAAGGCCGCCGTCACCCTGCCCGAGTCGGCGGCCCGGCACGGCGCCTCGACCTGGCAGCTCGACGTGTACGACGGACTGCGCCGCCGGCAGGCGTGCACCTATGGCACGCAGACCGCGGCCGCGGCGAAGGAAGCGGCCACGGTCGAACTGTCCTGCACCCTGCGCACCGTACGCGCCGGCGCCGACCAGTGGGCCGACGATCCACTGCCGGGCAGCTACTACGTACGCCTGACGGTCGTCGACCTGCCGGACGAGGACAAGGGCCTCCCGGTGCGCGCGGCCGTCGAGGCCGAGGTGAAGGAGACCGGCGGCATCCACGCGGTGGACGGCACGCTGTCCACCCCGCTGGTCGCCGGCACGGTGACCGCGACCCTGCGCGAGCCCGAGGACGGCTGGTCCGGCGGCTGGTGGTCGGACCGCTGGATCTGGACCGCCGCGGGCGGCGTGCTCGCCGCCCTCGCGGGCCTCCTCGGACACTCCCGGACGCGCGGCACGGGCCGCCCGTCCAGGGTTCCGCCGGGCGCCTGAGAACCGGGGAGGCCGCGCCC
>NZ_JBSGZP010000392.1:0-6947 GCF_053611065.1 Streptomyces sp. NPDC054840 | reverse complement strand
GCCGCCATCTGGGTCGCGGGCGAGGCCCTGCGGGCCCGGGCCCCCTTCGGAGGCTTCCCCTGGGGCAAGCTCGCCTTCGGACAGGCCGACGGCGTCTTCACCCCGCTCGCCGCCCTCGGCGGCACACCGCTGCTCTCCTTCGGTGTCGCCCTCTGCGGATTCGGCCTTTACGAAGCCCTGCGCACCGCCCGCCGCCACCCCGGCCGCACGGCCGCCGCGCTGACCGCGCTCACCGTCGCCGCCCCGATCGGCGTGGGCCTCGCCGCCCGCCCGCTGGTCTCGGACGCGGCCGAGGACGGCACCGCCGTGGTCGCCGTCATCCAGGGCAACGTGCCCCGCCTCGGCCTCGACTTCAACTCCCAGCGCCGGGCCGTCCTCGACAACCACGCCAAGCGCACCGTCCAGCTCGCCGAGGACGTCAGGGCCGGGCGCGCCCCGAAGCCCGACTTCGTCGTCTGGCCGGAGAACTCCTCCGACCTCGACCCGTACGCCGAGCCCGACGCGCACGACGTCATCGACCAGGCCGTCAAGGCCATCGGCGTGCCCGTCGCGATCGGCGCCGTGGTGGCCCCGGAGACGGGCCCGCTGCGCAACACGATGATCCTGTGGGACCCGGTCAAGGGCCCCACCGTGACCTACGACAAGCGCAAGATCCAGCCCTTCGGCGAGCGCATCCCGATGCGCTCCGTCGTCCGCCTCTTCAGCTCCGACGTGGACCGGGTGCGCCGTGACTTCGGTCCCGGTAAGGACCCCGGCGTCTTCGACATGGCCGGCAGCGGAGTCGGCATGGTCACCTGCTTCGAGGCCGCCTTCGACGACGCCGTCCGTTCCACCGTCGAGGCGGGCGCCCAGGTGATCGCCGTACCGAGCAACAACGCCACCTTCGGCCGGACCCAGATGACCTACCAGCAGCTCGCCATGGACCGGGTCCGCGCGGTCGAGCACAGCCGGACCGTCCTCGTCCCCGTCACCAGCGGCGTCAGCGCCGTCATCCGCCCCGACGGGAAGATCGTCTCGCAGACCGAGATGTTCACCGCGGACGCGCTGGTCGCCGAGATCCCGCTGCGCTCCGGCCGTACCCCGGCCACGGTCGTCGGCCCGCTCCCGGAGTACGCGCTGCTCCTGCTGGCCGCCGGCGGCCTCGGCCGGATCCTGAACCGCCGGCTCCGCTCGCGCCGCGCAGCCTGACGACGGGTCCCGTACGGCGGCCTCGTAGGGTCGGGACATGACCACACCCGATTTCATCCGCCGGATCCGCGCCACTGCCGGGCACCAGCTGCTCCTGCTGCCCGGGGTCACGGCCATCGTCTTCGACGACCTCGGCCGGGTGCTGCTCGGCCGGCGCTCCGACACCGGGCACTGGGCGGTGGTCGGCGGAATCGCCGAGCCGGGGGAGCAGCCCGCCGAGACCGCCGTGCGCGAGGTGTACGAGGAGACGGCGGTGCGCTGCGTCGTCGAGCGCGTGGTCCTCGTCCAGATGACGGAGGCGATCACCTACCCCAACGGTGACGTCTGCCAGTTCCAGGACATCACCTTCCGCTGCCGGGCGACGGGTGGCGAGGCGCGGCCCAACGACCACGAGTCCCTCGAAGTGGCCTGGTTCGAGGTGGACGCGCTGCCTCCGCTGGATCCCTTCGGCCTGGACCGGATCCATCGAGCCCTGCGCGACGAGCCGACCTGGTTCGAGACCCCCGCTGATCTCGGCTGACCTCCCGGACCGGCGATGTCAGCGGCGCGTACGTGCGCTGTAAGGTTCCGCTGATCCAGAGCGGTTGTCGGACAGTCGTACATTCGAGGGGGCGGTCGAGGGATGACCTCGCGCAGTGCAGCCGGTGTGTCCGAGGCGGGCGGCCGTGGTCGCGCGTCGGCCGGAGCGGTTCCCGGCGGGCGCCTGGCGGTCCTCGACGGGATCCGGGTCCTCGCCGCGCTCGGGGTGCTCTTCTACCACTACTTCGCCCTTGAAAGCGCCTGGGGGAAAGCGCCCGCGGAGATCTTCCCGAACGCCCACCGGCTCGCCGTCTACGGCTGGCTCGGCGTCGAGATATTTTTCCTGGTCAGCGGGTTCGTCATCTGCATGAGCGCCTGGGGCCGCACCGTGGGCGACTTCGCGGTGTCCCGGATCTCCCGGCTCTTCCCCGCCTACTGGGCGGCCGTGGCCTTCACCTCCCTCGTGCTGTTCGCCTGGCCCGAGGTCAGGAAGGTCGGGCGGTTCAGCGATGTCGTGGTGAACCTCTCGATGCTCCAGGGCGGCGTCGGGGTCCCGAACATCGACGACGCCTACTGGACGCTCTTCGTCGAGCTCAAGTTCTACGTACTGTTCGCGATCGTGGTCATGCGCGGCGTGACCTACCGCAACTGCGTCCTGTTCTGTGCGGCCTGGACCCTGGCCGGCGTCGTGGCCCCCACCGCGGACAACGGCGTGCTGTCCTTCTTCGCGGCCTCGACCTCGTCCCCCTACTTCATCGCGGGCATCGGCTTCTACCTGATGCGCCGCTTCCGCCCGAACGCCGTCCTGTGGGCCGTCGTCGGCGTCCAGTTCCTTCTCGCGCAGCACCACGTACACGCCCGCATGATCTCCAGTCTGGGCCGGGCAGCCACCGAGCGGACGCCTGCCTGGCCCGCCCATCTGATCATCGCGCTCGGCTTCGCCCTGATGGCGGCCATAGCGCTCGGCGCCCTCGACGGCGTCCGGTGGCGCTGGCTCCCGCACGCCGGAGCGCTCACCTACCCGCTCTACCTGATCCACATGATGGCCGGGCTGACCCTCATCCATCACTTCCGCCGCGAGATGGCTCCCGTACCCCTGGTCATCGGGGTGACCGCCACGATGCTGGCGCTCGCCTGGATCATCCACCGGCTCGTGGAACGCCCGCTCGGCCGGCGGCTGCGCGACGGACTGCGCCGCGGGATGCACGACATCCGGACGGACACCTCCCGCGGTCCGTCGATCGAGCTGTTGCCCGCACAGCCCTCCGCCCCCGACGCGGAACGCATCCCGGCCGGCCGCGGGACGGTCGTCAGGCCCTGACGGCCTCGGGGCCCGACCGCCTCAGGAGCGTGCTTCCCGGTACAGCTCGGCCGCCCGGTCGCCCAGTACCGCGCTGTACGAGATCTCCGGGACGCTCCCGCCGCCCTCGTGGCCGCCGAGCACCCCGGCCAGCGCGCCGTCCACCAGCCAGGGGCTCCCGCTGGTGCCGCCGGTGAGGTCCGGGCAGCCGATCCGGCGCTGGGTCGCGGAGAAGAGGCCGGTGATGTTCGCGCAGCGCACCGGGGCCTCCAGGATCCGCGGGTAGCCGATGACCGTCACCGTCGCGTCGTCCGGCTGCTCGGCGGCGACCGGGAAACCGCCCACGAGGTCCTCCACGGCCTCGGTCCGCCCGCCGTCCACCGGGGCCACCGTGGCGAAGGCGACGTCGTCGTCCGGGTCCTGGCCGCCCGTCCAGCCCGGAGCGAGGTACGCGCCGGTGAGCTTCCAGAAGCCGTACGGGGCCTTGCCGTCGCGGTAGCCCGGCGCGAAGAGGGTGGTGTACGGACTCTCCAGACAGTGGGCGGCGGTGGCGATCACATCGCCCTCCTCGCTCTGCACCACGGAGGCGGTGCAGAAGTGACCGCCGTCCTGCCCGCCCGCGAAGAGCGCGCCCACCCGGTCGGCGCTGGCGCCGGGCAGGGCCCGCGCGGTCACGCCGAGCGGCGGTCCGGCGTCCGGCACGTCCACGCCGAGCAGCGCGCCCATCGCGGCCAGCGCGAGCAGGATCCGGGACGCCCGCCGCGCACGGGTGCGCCGGGCCGTTCGGGGGAGCGTGGAGTGGATCATCCTTCCACCCTGCCCGCCGAACCTATGTCCGGAGGATGACGTTCCGTATGAATCCCCTGTGAATCCTGTGAACCTCGCGTGAAAGCCGGGGCATGCCCGGACAGGCCCCGCTATGTCGGATCTCGGCAGCCGATCGGCGGCTATCCGCGCCGCTCGTACACCGTCACCCGGCGCCCCCGCACCTGCCGGTCCGCCACCACCGCGAAGTGCTCCCGCAGGACCGCCGTCTTGGCCTTGTCACGCTCCGTCGACGGCGCCTTCGCCACCTTCTCCGAGTCCGTCACCAGCAGCACCCGCCGCTGCCCGAGCAGCGCCGCCCGGATGCGGGCGGGGTCCTCCTCCTCGCCCTTCAAGGTGGCCGAGGCGGCCGGGGACGCGGCCAGCGCCACATCGGCCAGCCCTCCGAAGGCACCGGGGGAGACCAGCGCCGTGTCCCGCCGCGCGGCCGGGACGAACAGCACCGCGTCCCCGTCCCGCTTCAGCCCGGCCACCTCGCCGGCCACCGCGAGGACGTCGTCGAGCCGGCTGGACGGGGCCCGCTTGTCCAGCTCCACCGGCAGCAGGGCCAGTACCGAGACGCCGGCCACGCCCGGCACCAGCAGACCCGCCGCCCTCGGCAGGCGCGGTGCGCAGGCCCGTACGGCGGCACCCAGGGCGGCGCCGATCAGCAGCGCCAGCCCCACCATGCTGAACAGCACGTACCGGTCCTGGAACAGCGGTTGCACCAGGGACAGCCCGATCAGCCCGAGCTGGGGCACCGCCAGCAGCGGCAGGCCGACCGCCGCCACCGGGAGCGCCTTGAGGTCCGAGCGCTCCGGCCGGTCCGCCCACGCCCCCAGGCCCACCGCCGCCACCGGGAGCGCCTTGAGGTCCGAGCGCTCCGGCCGGTCCGCCCACGCCGCCAGGCCGCCGATCGCCAGGAGGATCCCCGGACCGACCAGCATGGTCCAGGTCAGCGGCGGTATCCACGACACCTGCTCGGACTGGCCGCGGCTGAACAGGATGAGCGGCAGCGCCCCCGCCACCGCGCCCGAGCCGTACGCCACCCAGCGCAGCCACACATGGCGCCCGGCCCGCACCCACCCCAGGGTCGTCGCGTGCGCGGGCAGGACCAGCAGGGACAGCCAGTTCAGCAGGGCGCACAGCAGCACGGCGATCCCGTACGCCGCCCAGCGCGGCCAGGTCCGCCGCCCGGGCCCGCGCTCCAGGAGCGAGACCAGCAGCAGCGTGGAGAGCCCGGCCCCCGCCGCGACCAGCGCGTACGGGCGTCCCTCCTGGAGGTGGAACTGGACCGCCGGCAGCAGCCCGAGGGCCAGCCCGCCGCCGAGCCCCGCCCAGAACCCGGCCAGGCGCCGCCCGATCAGCGCCACGCACACCGCGGCGGCCGAGACGGCCAGCACCGACGGCAGCCGCAGGGTCGCCGTACTCGCCCCGAAAACCTCGAAGAGCCCGTGCATCAGCAGGTAGTAGAGCCCGTGCACGGCGTCCACGTTCGCGAGCATCGCCCATATCTCGTCCGCCGACCGCCCCGCCACCTGCCAGGTCGCCGCCTCGTCCCGCCACACGCTGTCCTGCCGGGAGAGCCCCCACAGACCGAGCCCCAGGGTCCACATCAGGGGGACCAGCCACACCAGAACGCGCCGGCACCGGGATTCGGACAGGGCAGGTATGTCGGAAGGCATGAAGGTGCGCGGATCCTCGGTGCGGAGCGTCGGCGGAAAGCACCAGTCTATGGACGCCACGGACGGTTTCCGGACCGGGTGTTGTGCACCACGGAGCGTGATCGTCAGGCCCGCCGCCCCTAGCCTCGCCGCAGGAGCACGAACGAGGGGCGGTACCCGGTGAACTGGCTCATCCACGACTACCGCGAGAGCGATCTCGCAGCGGTGGTCCATCTGATCGACACCACGGCCGAACTCGGCCAGGAGTCCGTCTTCTCGCTCGCCGAGTGCATCAGCGCGCTGACCGACCGCCAGCCCTGTGTGGTCGCCGTCCACCAGGGCGTCCCCATCGGCGCGGCGCTCGCCTGCGTCACCGGCGAACGCGCCTGGGTCATGCGCATCGCGATCGCCGCCGGCTGGCGCGGCCGGGGCCTGGCCAGCGCCCTGCTCGTCGAACTGGAGCGACGGCTCATCGCCGCGCGCGTCGGCCGCATCGCGTACGTCCTGCCGGAGGAGGACATGCTCGGCGAGGGCCTCCTCAACGCCGGATACACCCGGCAGCCGGCCGTCGCCTACTTCGAGAAGACCGAGCCGCTGCACGGACCGGCCGCGGGTCTCCTCGACGACCTCGGGGGCCGCTTCCTGCCCAACGACCTGTGGGCCGAGGTCGCGGGCATGGAGAGGGAGAAGGATCTCATCGAGCGGCGCGTGGTGCTGCCGCTCGCCGAGCCCGAGCGGGCCGCCTCGCACGGCGTGCGGCCACCGCGCGCCATCACCCTCTTCGGCCCGCCCGGCACCGGCAAGACCACCTTCGCCCGGGCCATCGCCTCCCGGCTCGGCTGGCCCTTCGTGGAACTGCTGCCCTCCCGCCTCGCCGACGAGGGCAACCTGGCGGCCGCGCTGCGCGACGCCTTCGCCCGGATCGCCGAGCTGGAGCGCGTCCTCGTCTTCATCGACGAGGTCGAGGAGATCGCACCGGTGCGCACCGAGCCCGCCCAGCCCGGCGGGATCCACGGCGTGACGAACGAGCTGCTGAAACTGATACCGGGCTTCCGGGAGGGCGACGAGCGGCTGCTGGTGTGCGCCACCAACTCCATCCGCTCCCTGGACCCTGCCTTCCTGCGCCCCGGGCGCTTCGACTACCTCATCCCGATCGGCACCCCGGACGCCGGGGCGCGCGCCGCGATCTGGTCCCGCTACACGGCGGGCCGCGCGGACGTCGACGTGAACGCCCTGGTGGCGGCCACCGAACTGTTCACGCCGGCCGACATCGAGCACGCGGCGCGGATCGCGGCGCAGGTGTCCTTCGAGCGGGACCTGGAGACGGTGGGCGCGCGGGGCGCGGCGGCCGCCCAGCTGGGCGCGACCACGGAGGACCACCTGGCGGCGGTCCGGCAGTGCCGGCCGACGGTGACCCCGGCGATGACGGGCGAGTTCGAGGCTGACATCACCGCGCACGCCCGGTTCTGACC
>NZ_JBSGZP010000391.1:0-6962 GCF_053611065.1 Streptomyces sp. NPDC054840 | reverse complement strand
GATCCGGGCCCCTTCCCGTGCGTCGCTCAGATCTGCTTGTCGTCGGGGCCCGACTCGGCCTCCCGCTCCTTCTCGGCCAGCTCATCGTCGAAGCCGGCCGACGCCGCGTCGCTCGCCGGCAGCTCGGTGGCCTCCGGCGGTTCGACGAGCCAGTCCGGATTCGACTGCTGGTCCCACCACTTCCACACCGCGAAAGCGGCCGCCGCCAGTGCGCCGACCAGTGCGGCACCGCGCAGGATCCTGCCGTTGCGCTCGCGCCGCTGATGACGCCGCACCAGCTTCTGCACTTCCTTGGCCGTCACCTGGCCGCGCAGCGCCGCGTAGGCCGCCGTCGACCGGGACGCGGCCTCCTCGGCCATCGGCGTGGCGGCCGCGATCGCGCTCTCGATCTTCGGCTGGGTGTATTCGGCGGCCTGCCGCGCCGCCCGGCGCGCCTGTGTCGCCGCCCGGTCGACAGGCGGCGGCACATGGGCCCGCGCCGCCTTGAGCCGGGGATGCAGATGGCAGTCGTAGGTCGAACGGGCGTGCTGGGCGGCGCTGGTCGCCGCGTACGACACCTTGGGTGCCAGCCGCTCGTTCGCCTCCTGGGCGTAGTGCACCGCGGCTTCCTTGGCGGATTCCGCGTACGGGGCCACCACTTCCGTCGCGTGCCGCACACTTTCCCTGGCGCTCTCGGCTGCCAGGCGCATGCTCTCCTTGCCGGTCACGGGCTCCTCCTCCTCGGTGGCGGACACAGTTCACCTTTCCACCCTTTGTCGGATCATGCCTGCCATATCGCGGACAGGCATGTGTGACAGGGCATACGGGTGGAGGATTTCAGTGCCGCGGAGCGCTCCGTGCGACCATCTGGACCGACAGTGATGACTATGGAAGGCAGATCCGTGGCCGAGAAGCTCTACGCCACCCTGAAGACGACCCACGGCGACATCGAGATCGAGCTGCTGGAGAACTTCGCTCCGAAGACCGTCAGGAACTTCGTCGAGCTCGCCACGGGCGCCCGGGAATGGACCCGCCCCACCGACGGCCAGAAGACCACGGACCCGCTGTACGACGGCACCGTCTTCCACCGTGTCATCAGCGGCTTCATGATCCAGGGCGGCGACCCGCTCGGTAACGGCACCGGCGGCCCCGGCTACCGGTTCGCGGACGAGTTCCATCCCGATCTGGCCTTCACCAAGCCCTTCCTGCTGGCCATGGCCAACGCGGGCCCGGGCACCAACGGCTCGCAGTTCTTCATCACCGTCGCGCCCACCGCGTGGCTGACGCGCAAGCACACCATCTTCGGCGAGGTCACCGACCCGGCCAGTCAGAAGGTGGTGCAGGCCATCGCCGCCGCCGCCACCAACCCGCGCACCGAGCGCCCCCTGGACGACGTGATCATCCAGTCCGTGGTCGTCGAGAAGCGCTGACGCCCGGGAACCTTTCCGCCCCGCCCGTCCGTACTGGATACGTACCGGACCGGCGGGGCAGCCCCTGCCTCGCCGCTGACCGAGGGAACCGATGGACACCGACCGTCTGCCGGGCTGCTACCGCCACCCGGACCGCGACACGGGGATCAGCTGTACCCGCTGCGAGCGCCCCATCTGCCCCGAGTGCATGATCAGCGCCTCGGTCGGCTTCCAGTGCCCCGAGTGCGTCCGCGCGGGCTCCGGAACCGGGCACCAGCCGACCGCGAACGCGCCGCGCACCATCGCGGGCGGGGTGGTCGCCGCCGATCCCCACCTGATCACCAAGATCCTCATCGGGATCAATGCGGTGCTGTTCCTCGTGGTGCTCGCCGACCCGGCGCTCGCGGTCCAGCTGGAGCTGATCGGCGGCCGGTACCGGGAGTACCCCGGCGGGCCGGTCCACGGGGTTGCCGCAGGTGAGTACCACAGGCTGTTGACCTCGGTGTTCCTGCACGTCCAGTGGTGGCACATCATCGGCAACATGATCGGCCTGTGGGTCATCGGCGGGCCGCTGGAGGCGGCGCTGGGCCGGGTCCGCTATCTCGCGGTCTTCCTGCTCTCCGGCCTCGGCGGCAGCGCGCTGGTCTATCTGCTGAGCGAGCCGTACGTCCCGACCCTCGGTGCCTCCGGCGCGGTCTTCGGTCTGCTGGGCGCGACCGCCGTCCTTGCGAAGCGGCTGCGCTACGAGATGCGCCCGGTGATCGTCATGGTCGTGCTGATGCTTCTGCTGACCTTCGTACCGCTCGGTGGCGCGCTCACGGTGTCCTGGCAGGCCCATGTGGGTGGCCTGGTCACCGGAGCGCTGGTGGGTCTGGGCATGCTGATGCCCACCGCCGGCCGCAAGCGCGCACTCGTCCAGTGGGGTACCTGCGCGGTGGCGTTCCTGCTGGCCGCGATGCTGATTCTGATCCGCACCGCGGAACTCACCTGATCACACCGGCGTCAACTCTCCACAGAGTTATCCACAGATCTTCTGTCTTTTCCTCAGGTGTGGATGACGCTGTGGATAACTCATGGGAGAGCTTCCCTCAGGCGCTGTCGGGTGCTACTTCCACTGCGTGGATACGCCGAATCCGGCCGCGATGAAGCCGAAACCGACCACAATGTTCCAATTGCCCAGAGCCTCGATCGGCAGCTGGGTCTCGGTCACGTAGAAAACGACGATCCACGCGAGTCCGATCAGGAAGAACGCCAGCATGACCGGGGCGACCCAGCTGCGGTTCGTCAGCCGGATGCTCTGCGGCTGCCGGGTCGGCGGCGGCGTGTAGTCGTCCTTCTTGCGGATACGTGACTTCGGCACGAGGGGCTCTCCTGTCGATGCGCTGGGGACCTTGCCTGCCCCGGGCGTCCGTTAGCGTAGTGGACCTGTGGCGTTGAAGGAGAAGGGTACGTTGAGCAATTCAGACGACTCCTCCGCGGGTCCCCGTCGCCGGGCCAGGCCGGTCCGGCTGCTCACGGCCGCCGTCTTCGCCCTGGCCGGTCTGCTCTTCGTCACCAGTTTCAACACCTCCAAGGGTACGAACATCCGGACGGATGCCTCACTCCTGAAGCTGTCGGACCTGATCAAGGAGCGCAGCCAGGACAATGCGGCGCTGGAGCAGAGCACCGCGGCCGTACGCGGCCGGGTGGACACCCTCGCGGAGCGTGACGACGGCAGCACCAAGGCGGAGGACGCCAGGCTGGCCGCCCTGCGCGCCGCCTCCGGCACCGAGGAGCTGACCGGCAAGGGACTGACGGTCACCCTCAACGACGCCCCGCCGAACGCCACCGCCCGCATCCCCAACGTGCCCGAGCCGCAGCCCAACGACCTGGTGATCCACCAGCAGGACCTGCAGGCCGTGGTCAACGCTCTCTGGCGCGGCGGTGCCCAGGGCATCCAGGTCATGGACCAGCGGCTGATCTCCACCAGCGCGGTGCGCTGCGTGGGCAACACCCTGATCCTCCAGGGCCGCGTCTACTCGCCCCCTTACAAGATCTCGGCGGTCGGCGACCCGGGCACGATGAAGAAGGCCCTCGCCGCCTCCCCGGCCCTGCAGAACTACCAGCTGTACGTGAACGCGTACGGGCTCGGCTGGAAAGTGGACGAGCACAAGGCGCTGACACTTCCCGCCTACTCCGGCACAGTGGACCTCCACTATGCGAAGCCGGTGGCGCCCACCCCGTGATCGGGTCCGTCCTGAAATCGTCCTGCGCCTCGTGGTGCGGACGTTCAGCGAGGTGTGCCTGACGGCGGGCACGCTGATCCTGCTCTTCGTCGCGTACGTCCTGCTCTGGACCGGGGTCAAGGCCGACCGGGCCATGGACGCGGAGATGGGCCGGATGCGCGACCGCTGGGCGGCCGCCCCGGCCGCCGCGCCCCGGTCGGCCCCGTCGGAGGACCCGCCGGCCTCCCCGCCGCCGGCCGCGCCGCCGGAGCGCCACCCCGCCGGCCGGGCCTTCGCCGAGATGTACGTCCCGCGCTTCGGCCCGGACTGGGTCAAGCCCGTCCTGGAGGGCACCGACCCCGACCTGCTGAAGAAGGGCCTCGGCCACTACGCCGCCACCGCCCCCCTCGGCGCGGTCGGCAACTTCTCGGTGGCCGGCCACCGGCGCACCTACGGGGACCCCTTCAAGGACTTCCCGCACCTGCGCCCCGGCGACGAGGTCATCCTCAAGGACGCGAGCACCTGGTACACCTACACGCTCCGCTCCGCGCCCCTGCGCACGCTGCCCGCCGACGTCGCCGTGGTCGACCCGGTACCGGAGAAATCGCCGTTCCGGGCGCCCGGCCGCTATCTGACGCTGACGACCTGCGATCCGGAATGGGGCCACAGCCACCGGCTGGTCGTCTGGGGGGAGCTGACCGGCACGCGCCCCGCCGCCCGGGGGCGACCGGAGGGTTTGTCCGGGTGACCCACCCTTTCGGGCCGCTGCCTTTAGTCTGTTCGCGTACCGCCCCCGCGGTGCGTTGAACGAACGTGGACGAAAAGGAATCAGGCGGCATGTACGGCTGGATCTGGCGGCACCTGCCGGGAAACGCGTGGGTACGCGCGCTGATCTCACTCGTACTGGTTCTCGCGGTGGTGTTCGTGCTGTTCCAGTACGTCTTCCCGTGGGCCGAGCCGCTTCTTCCGTTCAACGATGTGACGGTGGACGAAGGATCGGGAGCCACTCCGTGAGCGCGCGCATTCTGGTTGTGGACAACTACGACAGCTTTGTCTTCAACCTGGTCCAGTACCTGTACCAGCTCGGTGCCGAATGCGAGGTGCTGCGCAACGACGAGGTCGAGCTCTCGCACGCGCAGGACGGCTTCGACGGCGTGTTGTTGTCCCCCGGCCCCGGTACGCCGGAGGAAGCGGGTGTCTGCGTCGACATGGTCCGCCATTGCGCGAGCACGGCCGTCCCCGTCTTCGGCGTGTGCCTGGGCATGCAGTCGATGGCGGTCGCCTACGGAGGCGTCGTGGGCCGGGCACCCGAGCTGCTGCACGGCAAAACCTCCCCCGTGATGCACGAGGGGCTCGGGGTGTTCGAGGGACTGCCGTCGCCGTTCACCGCGACCCGCTACCACTCCCTCGCCGCCGAGCCCGGGACCCTGCCGGACGCGCTGGAGGTCACGGCGCGGACCGAGGACGGGATCATCATGGGGCTGCGCCACCGGGAGCACGACGTCGAGGGCGTGCAGTTCCACCCCGAGTCGGTGCTGACCGAGTGGGGTCACCGGATGCTCGCCAACTGGCTGGTGCGGTGCGGTGACGCGGGTGCCGTGGAGCGCTCGGTGGGACTGGCCCCGGTGGTGGGCAAGGCTGTCGCGTGACCGCGGTCGCGCCGTCCGCGCCCACGCAGGGCCGGGCCGCGCGACGCAGGGCCGCTCAGGAGGCCGCGAAACAGGCCGCCCGGCGCAGCCGCAGGCGGGGCGGCCGGCGGCGCAGGCGGCCGGCCTCGGGCGGCCCGCTGGTCATCGCGAGCCGCCTGGGCGGAGAGCTGTTCATCACGCTGGGCCTGGTGATGCTGCTGTTCGTCGCCTACCAGCTCTGGTACACGAACCTGCTGGCGCAGCGGGTGGCGAACGGCGCGGCCGGTTCCCTGCGCCAGAACTGGGAGAAGGATGCCGGCGGCTCCGGGGCCGCCGCACCGCCGCCCGTGACGGCCTTCGAGCCCGGCCAGGGCTTCGCGATCCTGCACATCCCGAAGCTGGACGTGAAGGTCCCGGTGGCGGAGGGCATCAGCAAACCGAAGGTGCTGGACCGGGGCATGGTCGGGCACTACGGGGAGGGCGCGCTGAAGACGGCGATGCCGGCCGACGAGCAGGGCAACTTCGCGGTGGCCGGGCACCGCAACACCCACGGCGAGCCGTTCCGCTACATCAACCGGCTGGTGCCCGGCGATCCCGTCGTGGTCGAGACCCGGGACGCCTACTACACGTACGAGATGACCTCGTCGCTCGCGCAGACACCGCCGACGAACGTGGCGGTGATCAAGCCCGTGCCGGAGGGTTCGGGATTCACCTCCGAGGGCCGGTACATCACGCTGACCACCTGCACCCCGGAGTTCACCAGCACCTACCGGATGGTCGTATGGGGCAGGATGACCGATGAACGCCCCCGCAGCCAGGGCCCGCCGCCCGCGCTGACCAGTTAAGGACGGATCAGCAGTGTCTCGTGCCCGCCGCCGCGCCGCGGCCCCGCCCACCGGCAACCGCAGTGTGCTCGCCGGATTTCTGAGCCTGCTGGGCGAGGTGCTGATCACCGTGGGCCTGGTGCTGGGCCTGTTCGTGGCCTACTCGCTGTGGTGGACGAACGTGCTCGCCGACCGGCAGGCGTCGGCGCGCGGAGACGAGATCCGCCGGCAGTGGCAGGTCCCGTCCCCGCAGGCCGCAGAACCGGGGGCGCTGGACACGCAGGACGGTGTCGGCTTCCTGCACGTACCGGCGATGAGGAACGGCGAGGTGCTCGTCAAGCCGGGGACCGATCCGGACACCCTCGACGACGGCGTGGCCGGGTACTACACGGAGCCGGTGAAGTCGGCGCTCCCGTGGCACGAGAAGGGCAATTTCGCGCTCGCCGCGCACCGGGACGGACACGGGGCGAAGTTCCACAACATCGACAAGCTGAAGAACGGCGACGCGATCGTCTTCGAGACCCGCGACACCTGGTACGTCTACAAGGTCTTCGCGGAGCTGCGCCAGACCTCGAAGTTCAACACCGACGTGATCAACGCGGTCCCCAAGGACTCGGGGAAGACCGCCCCCGGCCGGTACATCACGCTCACCACCTGCACCCCGGTCTACACCTCGAAGTACCGGTACATCGTGTGGGGCGAACTGGTCCGCACGGAGAAGGCGGACGCGCGGCGGACCCCGCCGGCCGAGCTGCGCTGAGTGGCGCTGAGGGGCGCGCCGGGACCTGATCGGCCCCTCACCAGGGCCCCAGAAGCCCCTGTGGGAGGCGCCGGCGCCTCCTGGGCCCCAGGAGACCCCTGCGCCCCGGATCCGGCCGCAGGCGGCCGTACAGCGGCGTGACGCACGAAGGTCCGGCC
>NZ_JBSGZP010000390.1:0-6977 GCF_053611065.1 Streptomyces sp. NPDC054840 | reverse complement strand
CGGGCGGATCCCTTGCGGCGTAGCGGCATTGGATCCAACCCGGTCGCGGCCGACCTGTGACCAAATTTCCCCCAGGATGTGACCTATCTCCTGGGGGATCGGTGTTTAACCAGGTCAGGACTGGTACGGATGCGGCGTATGTGACCAAAGCCCTGTCCATTTCGTGACGTAATGCACTGCACGCCATTCCCAGGTCGGGACACTCTGATGTAGGAAGTCGGGGGATCGAATCACCTCAGGAGTTAGTCAGTGAGCGCCATGTCTCTTGCCCTGCTGCTGACCACGGCCGCTGCCACGGCCGTGGGCGCTGCTGCGCTGCACGCCGTCCATGGTCTGCGTAAGCAGGTCGCCGCCCTGCGCACCGAGCTGGCGGTGCCGGTCCACCCTCGCGGTGCGACCGTCCCGCACGCCCGAAGCGCCGTGGAGTCCCCCGCCGCGGAGATACGAGCCGCCGTGGCCGAAGCCCTCGCCGAGGAGCGCGAGCGCGAGCTGGCCGAGGCGCGGGCCTTCTGGGCCGCGCAGGAGGCCCGTGACGCCGCCGACGCCCCCTCGCTGCTGGGCGGCCTGCCCGGGCTCGGCGAGGACAACCCGGTCTTCCTGCCCCGGCAGGCCGACCTGGTGGGGCTGGAGCCCGTACTCGGCGAGGAGATCCTCGACGAGCTCCCCGGGTACCCCGAGGATTCGGCCGAGCTGGCCGCCGCGCGCCGGCGACACCCCTCGCACCCCGACTTCGTACCGGTCCAGGCCTCGCACCCCGGCGCCGACCACGAGCGCACCGTGCACCGCCTGGAAGAGCTCGCGGAGGCCCGTACGGCCCTCGCGGACGTCCGGCCGGGCCCGCTGGGCACGCTTGACGTGTACGTCTTCACCGACGGCACCACGCTGTGCATGACCCCGGGACACCGGGAGACCGCGGAGCGGCTCGCCGAGGCCCTGCGCTCGGGCACCGCGCCGGTCCTGCTGGGCGGCTCGGGCATCTCCGGCGCCTACGCCCTGACCTTCTCCTGCGGTGACACCGAGGACCCCGACAGCAACGTCTACATCCTCGCGGACCGCGTCATCGCATCGCTCTGACTTCCGCCTGCTCCACCAGCCGCACGGCCTCGTCCAGCACCTCGGACGGGGCCTTCGCGCTGTCCGGGGCCGCGGCGCGCAGCGCCTCGGCGAGGTCCAGCCCGGTCACCGCCACCTGATCGCCGACCACGAAGATTCCGGCGTCCGGCACCTCCCTCGGCTCCTGCCCGGGGGTCTCGATCCGCTGGGCCCGTACGGAGAGTTCGCGGGCCAGGTCCAGCGCCGCGGCGGCGGCACCCCGCTGCAGGCGGCTCTGCGGCGCGGCCCGCAGCCGGTCGGCGAAACGTTCCACGACGGCGGTCAGGGGCGAAGTATCAAGCACCCGGCGACCTTACGCGCCGCCCGGGCACCATTGCCAACGGGCGAACTCTCCGGCACGGTGGCGGGAAGAGAACAGCACGGCGATACCTCCGGAGGCGCCCATGTCCGTAGAGTTCTCCGAGCAGACACACCGCAACATGATCGACAGAATCCCCCAGGCCACCGGTCGTGAGGTCTCCGACTGGCTCCGCACCGTGGACGACGGCCCCTCACTCGTCCGGTTCGAGGAGAAGGTCAGCTGGCTGCGCGGCGCGCACGAGCTGTCGTACGGCCAGGCCAAGGCGATCATCCACGAGTACGACCTGCGCAGAGCCGCACGCCGGTTCGGCTGAGCCCCTCTCCCCCGACCCCGTTCCCGTACCCCTATGCGCGGGAAGGCCCCGCGAGCCGTGTGCTCGCGGGGTCTTCCCCATGCTGTGCGCACGCCGGTGGTCGGCCTGCGGGTCCTGCTAGTCGTCGCCCGAGAGGATCGAGAAGATGCGCAGCATCTCGACGTAGATCCAGACCAGGGTCATGGTGAGGGCGAAGGCCGCCAGCCAGGCCTCCTCGCGCGGGGCACCGTAGGTGATGCCGTCCTCGACCTGCTTGAAGTCGAGGGCGAGGAAGCAGGCGCCGAGGATGACACCGATGGCGCCGAACAGCAGGCCGAGGCCGCCGCTGCGGAAGCCGAGGCCGTCACCGCCGCCGAAGACCGCGAACAGGGTGTTCACGAGCATCAGGAGGATGAAGCCGAGGGTCGCGGCCATCACGAAACCGTAGAAGCGGCGGGTGACGCGGATCCAGCGCATCTTGTACGCGAAGAGCACGGCGGCGAAGACACACATCGTGCCCATCACGGCCTGCATGACCACGCCGGGGCCGAGGTAGGTGCTGACGGCCGCGCTGATGACGCCGAGGAAGACGCCCTCGAACGCCGCGTAGGCCAGGATCAGACCGGGGACGGGCTTGCTCTTGAACGACTGGATGATCGCGAAGACGAACGCGATGAGCCCGGCGCCGATGCCGATGGCGTACGACTTGCCGAGGTTGTCCGGATCGACGGGCAGCGCCCACCAGGCAAGGGTGGCCGTCACGATGAGCGTGCCGAGCGTCATGGCCGTACGGCTCACGACGTCGTCCATGGTCATCACGTTGGCGCGGGCCGGGGCCTGCGGCATGCCGGTGGTCGGGTCGGCCGCGTACGGGTTGGTCGCGTACGGGTTCGTCCCGGCCTGCTGCGGCTGCGGCTGCGCGTCAAAGCCCGCGTAGCCGCCGTTGTCGCGGCTGAACCCCCGTCGCGAGAAGACCGGGTTGCTGCTCCTCATCTCACTCCTCCGTGGCCACCGAGCGCGGCCTTGCATCAAGAGTAATGCGCTCGCAAAGAAAGCACCCTACTGCTGGAGGACGATCTTAGGAGAGACCATGGCGGGGCGCAGTAAAGAAACAGGCACTTCCCGCCCGGCCCTGCGCTCACGCGCCTCGGCCACCCGACGCGCCGGCGTCCTCGGCGGCCCGCTCGGCCGTGGCGTACCTGTCGGTCTTCACCCGGCCCGGCGGGCGACGGCGGTCCGGTCCGGTTGACGTCGTCGCGAGGGGCTGCGGGCTGTGCGTCAGCGGGAGGCGCGGGTGACGCGCGCGTGCCCCCGTGTTTTCCGTTCCGGGACGGCCGGGCGCCGAGAGGTCGACCCTGCCAAGACCGGGCGCCGTGCCGTGGATGGTGCCCGGAGCCGGACTTGAACCGGCACGGCCCGAAGGCCAGCGAGGTTTAAGCTCGCCGTGTCTGCATTCCACCATCCGGGCAAGGCGTGGCGGCCCCCGTGAAAAAGCCTTGAACGCTGAGCCGAGCCTATCCGGATCGCACCCCCCGCCAACCTGCGAACTTTCCGATGTTGTCTGATTTTATTGGCGCTTGAGGGTGCGTCAGCCCTGAGAACGCACGGTCGGCCCGTTCTGGACGTCGATCACCACCTGTACGGGAATGACGGGATTTCGATGGCCCACGCCACCCCCCGCGCCACCCTCCCCGCCACCTGGGCCACAGCCCGACGATCAGGCTCCTGTCATACCAGAGGAGGACGCGCGCCCGCCCGCCGTCAGACTCCAGTGGGCCGTGGAACAGGCACGGCGGCTGATCCGGAACGGGGGTACCCGCGGCGAGGATGGAAGCGTCCCCGCACCGCACACCGAGGAGCCGTCCCGTGACCACCATGAACTACGCCCCGCACACCACCCAGGCCGTGGCCGCCCGCGCCACCGAGCTCTCCAAGGTGTACGGCCAGGGCGAGACCCAGGTGATCGCCCTCGACAAGGTCTCGGTGGACTTCACGCAGGGCGAGTTCACCGCGATCATGGGCCCCTCGGGCTCCGGCAAGTCCACGCTGATGCACTGCGTCGCGGGCCTGGACACCTTCTCCTCGGGTTCCGTCCGCATCGGTGACACGGAGCTGGGCAGCCTCAAGGACAAGCAGCTCACCCAGCTCCGCCGGGACAAGATCGGCTTCATCTTCCAGGCCTTCAACCTGCTGCCGACCCTGACAGCCCTGGAGAACATCACACTCCCCATGGACATCGCGGGCCGCAAGCCCGACAAGCAGTGGCTGGACGCCGTGATCGACATGGTCGGCCTCTCGGGACGGCTCTCCCACCGTCCCACCCAGCTCTCCGGCGGCCAGCAGCAGCGCGTGGCCGTGGCCCGTGCCCTGGCCTCCCGACCCGAGATCATCTTCGGCGACGAGCCCACCGGCAACCTCGACTCCCGCTCCGGCGCCGAGGTCCTCGGCTTCCTGCGCAACTCGGTGCGCGAGCTCGGCCAGACGGTCGTGATGGTCACCCACGACCCGGTCGCCGCCTCCTACGCGGACCGCGTCATCTTCCTCGCCGACGGCAAGATCGTCGCCGAGATGCTCCACCCCACCGCCGACGGCGTGCTGGACCGCATGAAGGCCTTCGACGCCAAGGGCCGCACCAGCTGACCCGGGATCTCCCTCCCCGGCCCTCTTCCAGACTTCCAGCCCCAGGACTGAGATCCCCCATGTTCCGTACCGCGCTGCGCAACGTCCTCGCGCACAAGGCCCGACTGCTGATGACGGTGCTCGCCGTCACCCTCGGCGTCGCCTTCGTCTCCGGCACCCTCGTCTTCACCGACACCCTCAAGAAGTCCCTCTCCGGACAGTCCGCCAAGGACTACGCGGGCGTGGCCGTCTCCGTCACCTCGTACGGCCAGGGCCGCAACGAACAGGGTGAGAAGGAGGGCGAGCCCGGCCTGGGCCAGGCCACCCTCGACAAGGTCAAGGCACTCCCGGGCGTCGACTCCGTCTCCGGGCGCGTCACCGGCTTCGCCGGCGTCGGCGACGAGAACGGCAAGCTGATCGGCGCCGGCTGGTCCAACCAGGGCGCCAACTACACGCCCGTCAAGGACGGCAAGAACCCGCGTTACGACTTCGTCGCGGGCGCCGGCCCGGCCAAGGCCGACGAGGTCGCGCTCGACAAGGCGACCGCGGAGACGGGCAGGTACAAGGTCGGCGACAAGGTGCGCGTGGCCACGAACGGCCCGGTCAAGGAGTACTCCCTCGCCGGCATCTTCACCACCGAGGACGGCGGCGTCCAGGCCGGCGGCAGCCTGGTGCTCTTCGAGACCAAGGTCGCCCAGGAGCTCTACCTCAAGCCCGGCTACTTCATGGAGATGTCCGTCGCGGCCAAGGCCGGCACCTCCGCCGACAAGCTGCTCGCCGACATCGAGCCGCTGATCGACACCAAGCACGCCAAGGCGCAGACGGGCGCCGCGCTCGCCGAGAAGCAGGCCAAGGACATCGAGCGGGGCCTCGGCCAGATGGGCACCATGCTGCTCGTCTTCGCCGGCATCTCGCTCTTCGTCGGCATCTTCCTGATCTACAACACCTTCACCATGCTGGTCGCCCAGCGCACCAAGGAGCTGGCCCTGCTGCGCGCCGTCGGCGCCAACCGGGGCCAGGTCATGCGCTCGGTCCTCGCCGAGGCCCTGGTCGTCGGCGCCCTGTCCGCCGTCGTCGGCCTGCTCAGCGGTATCGGCCTGGCGGTCGGCATGCGCTCCGTGCTCGAATCCTTCGGCGCCAAGCTCCCGGGCGGCGGCCTCGTGATCGCCCCCGCCACCATCGTCGCGGCCCTGGTCATCGGCGTCCTGGTCACCACGGTCGCCGCGGTGCTGCCGGCCTGGCGCACCGGCCGGATCGCCCCGGTCGCCGCCATGGGCAGCGCCCACCTGCCGGCCACCGCGAAGTCCCTGGTCGTCCGCAACATCATCGGCTCGATCATCAGCGTCATCGGCGTCGGCCTGGTCCTGCTCGGGGTCTCCACGGGCGGCGACAACGGCCGTATGTCCATCGGCGGGGGCGCGTTCTTCATGCTCATCGGCATGATCGTGCTACTCCCGCTGCTCGCCAAGCCGGTCATCGGGGCCGTCCGCCCGCTGCTGCAGAAGGTGTTCGGGATCCCCGGCAAGCTGGCCTCCCAGAACGCCGTCCGCAACCCGCGCCGCACCGCCGTCACCGCCGCCTCCCTGGCGATCGGCCTGACCCTGGTCACCACCCTGTCGGTGCTCGGCATCACCATCGGCAAGGTCGTCGACCGGATGAGCACCGAGAAGCTCAAGGCCGACTACAAGGTCTCCATGGCCGGCGGCATGGGCTACCTCGACAGGTCGGTGGCCGAGACCCTGGCCAAGACCCCCGGCATCAAGGACGTCTCCCCGCAGACCGCCGGCTACTTCATGGTCGGCGACGACTTCCGGTCCGCCTCCGGCGTGACCCCGGCCGCGATCGGCCGGCTGCTGAACATCGAGACCGTCAGCGGCTCGGTGGACTCCCTCGGCAAGGGCGAGATCCTGGTCGCCGAGAAGACCGCGAAGAAGCAGAACATCACCGTCGGCTCCACGCTCGACGTGAAGTACGAGGACGGCCAGGCGGACACCCTCAAGGTCGGCGCGGTCTACAAGGACATGGAGGGCCTGCTCTCCCCGTACGTCCTCGACGACAAGGTCCTCGGCCGGCACAGCGAGGAGAGCGCCGTCAGCGAGGTCTACGTCAACGTCGAGGGCGGCTCGTCCAAGGCCGGCCAGCAGAAGGTCGTCGACGCCCTGGGCAAGAACCCGGCCATCAGCGTCGCCACCCAGCAGGACATGCGCAACGAGATGGGCGGCCAGATCAACCTGATGCTGAACATCATGTACGGCCTGCTCGGCATGGCGCTGCTCATCTCGGTGCTCGGGGTGGTCAACACGCTGGCGATGTCCGTCTTCGAACGGACCCAGGAGATCGGCATGCTGCGGGCGATCGGTCTCGACCGTGGCCGGGTCAAGAACATGATCCGCCTGGAGGCCGTGTCGATCTCGCTCTTCGGCGCGGCGCTGGGTGTCGCCATCGGTGTCTTCCTCGCCTGGGCCGTCGGCAGCACGCTGGCGAAGTCCATGCCGAACTACGAACTGATCCTCCCCTGGGACCGGATCGGCATCTTCCTCCTGCTGGCCGCCGTGGTCGGTGTCCTGGCCGCCATGTGGCCGGCCCGCAGCGCCGCCCGCCTGAACATGCTCACCGCCATCAAGACGGAGTAGCGGCCGCGCCGGCGAGAGA
>NZ_JBSGZP010000389.1:0-6992 GCF_053611065.1 Streptomyces sp. NPDC054840 | reverse complement strand
CCAGCGACCAGCAGGACGAACGGCATCCGGGCCGCCTGCCCGCCGGGACGCGGGCGGGCCGGGCGGCCGCCGAGCGCCCGGCCGAGGCGGGCGGCCTTCCCGCGGGTCAGCGTGGCGACCTTCCCGGCCTTGGTCACAGTCGCGCCTCCCGGATGCGTTCGACACCGCGGAATCTGGCCGGGGCGGCCCGCCGGTTCTCGGCGATCTCCTCCTCGGTGGGCAGCTCGGCGCCGCGCGTGAGCAGCTTCAGCTTCGGCTGGTACTTCTCCGGGACCACCGGCAGTCCGGGCGGGGCCGTGGAGGTCGCGCCGGCCGCGAAGACCTGCTTGACCAGACGGTCCTCCAGCGAGTGGTACGAGAGCACCGCGATCCGGCCGCCGACCGCGATCTTGTCCACCGCCGCCGGAATGGCCCGCTCCAGCCCGGAGAGCTCCCCGTTGACCTCGATCCGCAGCGCCTGGAAGGTCCGCTTCGCCGGGTTGCCGCCGGTCCGCTTGGCGGCCTGCGGAAGGGAGTCACGGATCAGCTCGACCAGCCGGGCGCTGTTGGTGAAGGGCTCCTTCTCCCGCTCCCGGACGACCGCGGACACGATCCGCTTGGCCTGCTTCTCCTCGCCGTACTGGCGCAGGATCCGCACCAGCTCGCCGGGCGCGTAGGTGTTGAGGACCTCGGCGGCGCTGATGCCCGTCGTCTGGTCCATGCGCATGTCCAGCGGCGCGTCCTGCGCGTACGCGAACCCGCGGTCGGCCTCGTCCAGCTGCATGGAGGAGACGCCCAGGTCGAAGAGGATGCCCTGGACCGCCGGGATGCCCAGCCCGTCCAGGACCTCGGCGAGGTCGGCGTAGATCGCGTGGACGAGGGTGGCCCGGTCGCCGAAGGGCGCGAGCCGCTCGCCGGAGAGCCGCAGGGCCTCCTTGTCGCGGTCGAGGCCGATCAGGTGCGCCTCGGGGAACCGGGTCAGCAGGGCCTCGCTGTGGCCGCCGAGGCCGAGGGTGCAGTCGACGACGACGGCCCCGGGCCTCTCCAGGGCCGGGGCCAACAGGTCCAGGCACCGCTGGAGCATCACCGGGACATGTCGGGACTCGCTAGTCAAAGCGCCCTCTCAGATAACGGCGCGGCAGGCGTACGCACCACCTGGTTCCCGCATCCGCGACCGGCGCCGGGGAAGGTGGCGCCGGCCGGCCGGTGAGCGGGAGAGGGCCGGGCCGTACGTACGCGCCGCGCACGCGGAGTGTTCATCGGGGGCCGGGCGGCCGGTCAGGGCCGGGCTCCGGCCGGTTCGCGTCACTTTAGTGCAACGGTCGCCGCGGTCAACGAACCGCCTCGCGCGCCGTGCGCGACTCTCGGACTGAACCGGCAAATGCCGCGAATCACCCGGACAGCCGCCTCGCCCCCACCCCTGTGGGTTAGCTCACAACAAGCCTCGTTGACGTTCTTTGTCCGCTCTCACGCGAGGCCACAACCCGCCGTGACCATTAACGTCGTACCCATGACGACTTCCGCATCCCTGCCTGCCGAGTCCGCGTCCGAGGCATCCGTCGGCGGATCCGTCACCGACCGGCTGGTCGAGGCGAATCAGCGTTACGCCGAGCAGTTCTCCGATCCCGGCATGGACGCGCGCCCCGTCCTCCAGGTCGCCGTGGTGGCCTGCATGGACGCGCGCCTCGACCTGCACAAGGCCCTCGGCCTGGAACTCGGCGACTGTCACACGATCCGCAACGCGGGCGGTGTGGTCACCGACGACACGATCCGCTCGCTCACCATCAGCCAGCGGGCCCTGGGCACCCGCACGGTGATACTGATCCACCACACCGGCTGCGGTCTCGAAAACCTGACCGAGGACTTCCGGCACGAGCTGGAGGACGAGGTCGGCCAGCGTCCCGCCTGGGCCGTCGAGGCCTTCCGGGACGTCGACCAGGACGTCCGTCAGTCCATGCAGCGGGTTCGCACGAACCCCTTCCTGCCCCACAAGGACGATGTGCGAGGCTTCGTCTTCGATGTGCACACCGGGCTCCTGCGGGAGATCGATCCCAGCTCTTGAGTGACACGAGGCCGTAACGCCGTCAAGAATGCGGGATGGCACCACCCGGGTCCCCCGGGTCGGTGTCCGTGTTTCGGGGTGGGCCGGTTCATGCGCCAAGGGCGTCGGCCCTGGGAAAGGCCGAGGAGAACCAGGTGACGACGTACGACGACCGAGCGAGCCTCGCGGATCTGACCAGCACGGTGGAGCGGGTGCGCCAGTCGGTCGAGAGCGTGATCGAGGGCAAGCCCGAGGTCGTCCGCCTCGCGCTCACCGTACTGCTCGCCGAGGGTCACCTGCTGATCGAGGACGTACCCGGCGTCGGCAAGACGATGCTCGCCAAGACGCTCGCCAAGTCCATCGACTGCTCGGTCCAGCGCATCCAGTTCACGCCGGACCTGCTGCCCTCCGACATCACCGGCGTCAGCATCTACGACCAGCAGCGCCGCGAGTTCGAGTTCAAGCCGGGCGCGATCTTCGCGCAGATCGTCATCGGTGACGAGATCAACCGCGCCTCGCCGAAGACCCAGTCCGCGCTGCTGGAGTCGATGGAGGAGCGCCAGGTCACCATAGACGGCACGACCTACACGCTGCCCAGCCCCTTCATGGTCGTCGCCACGCAGAACCCGGTGGAGATGGAGGGCACGTACCCGCTGCCCGAGGCCCAGCGCGACCGCTTCATGGCCCGCGTCTCCGTCGGCTACCCCAGCCCCGAGGCCGAGCTCCAGATGCTCGACGTGCACGGCGGGGTCTCCCCGCTCGACGACCTGACGTCCGTCGCGCACTCCCACGAGATCGTCAAGCTCATCGAGGCGGTCCGCGAGGTCTACGTGGCCGAGCCCGTACGGCGCTACGTCGTCGACCTGGTCTCCGCCACCCGCACCCACCCCGACCTGCGGCTCGGCGCCTCGCCCCGGGCCACCCTGCACCTCCTGCGCGCCGTGAAGGCCTCCGCCGCGCTCGCCGGCCGGGACTACGTCCTGCCCGACGACGTCCAGGCCTTGGCCGCCCCGGTCCTCGCGCACCGGCTGCTGCCCACCGCGCAGGCCCAGCTGAACCGCCGCACCGCCGAGCAGGTCGTCGGCGAGATCCTGCAGCGCACTCCCGTCCCGGCCGCGCACGCCCGCGGCGAGATGCCGCCCGGCGCGGGCATCCGGGGCTTCTGATGAGCGCCGGTGCCCCGCGCGGCGCCGGTGGCCCGGGGGACGGCGGCGGACTGCGCGCGTCGCTGTCCGGGCTGACCACTCGCGGCCGCTCGTTCCTGGCCGCCGGGATAGCCGCCGCGGCCTGCGCGTACGTCCTGGGCCAGGGCGAACTGCTGCGCGTCGGCCTGCTGCTCGCCCTCCTGCCGCTGATCTGCGTCTACGCCCTCCACCGCACCCGCTTCCGGGTCTCCGGCAGCCGCCGGCTCAGCCCGGGGCGGGTACCCGCGGGCAGCGAGGCCCGTGTGCAGCTGCGCATGGACAACGTCTCGCGGCTGCCCACCGGCCTGCTGATGCTCCAGGACCGGGTGCCCTACGTGCTGGGCCCGCGCCCGCGCTTCGTTCTGGACCGGGTCGAGCCCGGCGGCCGCCGCGAGGTGTCCTACCGGGTCCGCTCCGACCTGCGCGGCCGCTATCCGCTCGGCCCGCTCCAGCTGCGCCTCTCCGACCCCTTCGGGCTGGTCGAGCTGACCCGCTCCTTCAGCGCCTACGACACCCTCACCGTCATCCCGCGCACCGAGCCCCTGCCTCCGGTCCGCCTGGCCGGCGTGTCCAACGGCTACGGCGACGGCAGCCGCCGCTCCCTGGCCCTGGCCGGCGACGACGACGTGATTCCCCGGGGCTACCGGCGCGGCGACGACCTGCGCCGCGTGCACTGGCGCTCCACCGCCCGCTACGGCGAGCTGATGGTCCGCCGCGAAGAGCAGCCGCAGCGCAGCCGGGCCACCGTCCTGCTGGACACCCGGCGCCTGGCCTTCGACGGCGCCGGCCCCGACTCCGCTTTCGAGTGGGCCGTCTCGGCGGCCGCCTCCAGCCTGGTGCACGTCCTGGAACAGGGCTTCTCCGCACGGCTGCTCACCGATACCGGCAGCTCGGTGCCCGGTGAGGGCGGCGGCGGTTTCTCCTCCGGCGGGCAGGAGTCCGCGGAGGCGGCCGGGCTGATGATGGACACCCTCGCGGTCGTCGGGCACTCCGACGGCGCCGGGCTCTCCCGCGCCTACGACGCGGTGCGCGCCGGTGGCAGCGGCGGCTTCGGCGGAGCCGGCGGTGACGGGCTCCTCATCGCCTTCTTCGGCGACCTGGACGACGTACAGACAGAACTGGCCGCCCGGATGCGCCAGCGCACCTCGGGTGCGGTGGCCTTCGTGCTGGACTCCGCGAGCTGGGGCGGACAGCCCGCTCCGGTCCATGCCGTGCCCCCGCTGGAGGAGCGGCTGCTCAGGCTGCGCGACGCGGGCTGGACGGCACTGGCCGCCCCGCCCGGGGTGGCCTTCGGCGAACTGTGGCGCCAGGCCGGGACCGCGCGCGTCGGTACGGGAACCTCCGGAGGTCGGGAATGAGCGGGCGGGCGAAACTGACGCTGTTCGCGGCACTGGCGACGCTGCTCACCTCGTGGTCGCTGAACGCGCTGGTGGACTCGCAGGCCTGGCTGCTCCAGGCGGGGCTGCTGCTCGCTGTGCAGAGCGCGGTGGGCGCCGGGGCCCGGCGGGTGCCGCTGGCCCGGGCGCTGACCGTGGCCGCGCAGGCGCTGGTGTCGCTGCTGCTGCTCGCGTTCCTCTACGCCGGCAAGGGCGAGTCCCACGGCGACGGGCCGCTGGCGTACCTGGTGACGGACTTCGGCGCGCTGTTCGGTCAGGGCATCCGGGACGTGGGCGAGTTCGCCATCCCGGCTCCGCTGACGGACGGCATCAAGCTGCTGCTGGTGTCCGGCGTGCTGCTGATCGGGCTGCTGGTGGACACGCTGGCGGTGACCCTGCGGACGGCCGCCGCGGCCGGGCTGCCGCTGCTGGCGCTGTACTCGGTGGCCTCGGGCCTGGCGGGCGGGGGTGAGGCCTCCTGGTTCTCCTTCCTGCTCGCGGGCTGCGGCTACCTGATGCTGCTGCTGTCCGAGGGCCGCGACCGGCTCGCCCAGTGGGGCCGGGTCTTCGGCGCGGCCCCGCGCCGGGGCGCCGCCGACTCCGGCCTCGGCAACGGGGCGGGGGGACAGGCGACGGCTCCCGTGAAGTTCGGGCGGCGGATCGGCGCGGTGACCCTGGGCCTGGCGCTGGCGGTGCCCGCCGTACTGCCCTCGCTGGGTGGCGGGTTGCTGGGCGGCACGCAGGACGCCGAGGAGAGCGGCAGCGGTACGGGCGGGACGATCTCGGCGGTCAACCCACTGGTCTCCCTGCAGAGCAACCTGAACGCGCAGGACAACCGCGTGATCCTGAAGTACAGGACGAACAGTCCGCAGCAGGCCGAGCAGTACCTGCGGATCGTCGCCCTGGACGAGTTCAACGGCGTCAAGTGGGAGGCCTCCGGACGGGCCCTGGTGGACGTGCCGGAGAAGCTGCCGGAACCGCCGGGGCTCCGCGCCCCGGTCAGCGGTACCGCGGTCGAGGTCACCACCAGCATCTCGGCGGCGGACTACTTCACCCAGCGCTACCTCCCCATGCCGTATCCGGCGACCTCGGTGAACATCGGCGGCAAGTGGCGGTTCGAGCCGGTCGGCCGGACCCTGGTCGGCGACCAGCTGGGCCGGGACAGGTTCCAGAACGTCCAGGGCGCCGAGTACACGGTGCGCAGCCTGCTGCTGAAGCCGACGGCCCAGCAGCTCCAGAAGGCCCCGGAGCCCGACCCGGCGATCCGGGAGGAGTACACGAAGCTCCCGGACAACCTGCCGCCCGTGGTCGCCGAGACGGCCCGCCAGGTGACGCAGGGGGCGAAGGACGACTACACGCGGGCCGTGAAGCTGCAGGACTACTTCGCCGTGAACGGCGGGTTCCGCTACAACACGAAGACGGCCTCGGGCACGGGCCCGCAGGCGGTCGCCCGGTTCCTCGCCGACAAGGAGGGCTTCTGCGTCCACTTCGCCTTCTCGATGGCGGCGATGTCCCGCTCGCTGGGCATCCCGGCCCGCGTCGCGGTGGGCTTCACGCCCGGCGAGAAGCAGTCGGACGGCAATGTGAACGTGTCGATGCGTGACGCGCACGCCTGGCCCGAGCTGTACTTCGAGGGCGTGGGCTGGACCCGCTTCGAGCCGACGCCCCGCTCCGGCATCAACATCCCGGAGTACTCCCGGGCTCAGACTCCGGCCACCCAGCCGTCCGCACCGGCGCCGCTGCCCTCGCAGAGCGCGGCGCAGCCGTCGACGGCGCCCTCGGCGACCCCCGAGTGCCCGCCGAACCTGAAGAAGCTCGGCGAGTGCGGCGCCGCGGCGCCCGTGCAGAACGCGAGCGACGGCGGCGGGCCGTCGGTGACGACGGTCCTCGGCTGGGCGGCGCTCGTGGTGGCGGTGCTGGGCCTGCCCCTGCTCCCGTTGCTGTGGCGGACGCGGCTGCGGGCCCGGCGCCTGGCGACCGGGGAGGTCCTGACGGCCTGGCGGGAACTGGGGGACACGGCCTGGGACACGGGTGTGCTCCCGGACGAGGCGCTGTCCCCGCGCCGGGCGGCGAGCCGGATCGTGGATCTGGGCCGCCTGGATCCGGAGCCCGCGGCGGCCGTGCACCGAGTCGCCGGTGCGGTGGAACGGGCCCTGTACGCGCCCGCGGGGGCCGAGGTCTCGTACCCGGAGCTGGCGGACGACGTACTGCTGGCCCGCACGGGCCTGCTGGCGTCCGCGGACCGGCTGCCCCGGCTGCGTGCCCTCCTGCTGCCCCGCTCGGCGGCCCGCATCTCCTGGGCCCTCGCGGCCCGCCGGTCCGCGGTCGCCTCGGCGGTATCGGCCCGACTGACGGCCGCCCGCCTCCGGCTCCCGCTGAGGAACCGCGGCTGATGCCCGCTTCGCCTCAAGC
>NZ_JBSGZP010000388.1:0-7050 GCF_053611065.1 Streptomyces sp. NPDC054840 | reverse complement strand
GCCCGGATCCGTACGGCACCCGGACACCCCGCATCCCGGCCCCCTCCCCGGCCGGGACGGGGCATCCGGCGAATCACCCCCGGCGTCGGCGCTCAGACCGCCGCCCCCGGGCAACGGACCGCGCGGCAGCAGTCCGCCGCACGATCAACGGCTTCGGGCCGGCGGCCGCCGTGGCCATGACTGCCCGCCCGCCGAACGCCCCCGGCCCGTCGGCGAAAACCGGCGGTGTCCGGAGACGCGGCTGTCGGATGACCGACGGACGATCGGAACGGAAAAGGTTTTCCGTCCATACCTATCGAATGGCCGTTCGTTGGGAATGCTGCGTGTGATCTCCCGCCCTGCCCGACGCTCCCACACGGCGTTGCCCGGGCGGGCTTTCCGTTCTGAGCCTTCGGGAGGTACTACGCCATGCAGTCGTCCCCCACTCCGCCGCCGGCCCCGGCCGCCGCGACATCCTCACCGGCCTCGGCGTGGCCGCTGCCGCCCCGCTCGTCCTCGGCATCACCGCCCGCCCCGAACGCCCGAGCGGCCCCGCCCACCCGCACCTCCCGGTGGGCCCGACGGTCCTGCTGCGCGGCGCCTCCCTGGTGCTCACCATGGACCCTGCCCTCGGCAGCGGCCCGCTCGGCGCCGTCGAGAACGCCGATGTCCTGTCGAAGCGGCGCCATCGCCGCCGTCGGCACGCGCCTGCGGACCCCGCCCGGCACCTGGATGCCTGTCAAGGTCCTATAGCTGACCTGGGATCAGGGCACGGAAGCGGGCCGCCGCGCGCTCGGCTACGGCTTCGACGTAGGGCACGTACGCGTCAGGGTCTGCGTGGTCGGTCATCGGGAAGGTCAGATGATCGTCGCGGCCGAGTGCCCGGAAGGCGATGATCTCGGTCCGGATCAGCCCTTCCGCGAACTGTTCGATGCTCTGCTTGAACCACTCGTACCTGTAGCCATAACCTCCCGGCGGGATCATCGATTTGCTTTCCTTCGCAAAGCCGAACTCGCCGGAGCTGTTCACGGTGAGTATCTGGTCGGACGGCAGGAACAACTGGTAGTGCCATCGATTCTCGTCCACACACCCGGGCGGTACCTCCGGTGGTTTCCGGAGCCCGGTGGTGGGCGGCAGGTCCGACCAGTCGAAGTGGATCCACCAACCACGGAGCGCCTCACTGGGGCCCGCCTTGATGGTGGTGATGCCGGGTCTGCCCGCCTCCTCCAGTGCCGCAGCCGTTCTGGTGATCGCCTCGGCAATATTGCGTACGGCTTGGGCGCCGGCCTGCCTGTTGCGGACCGACGCGCGCACACCCGCCCACCACACGGCGAGGTCGTCGCCCACTGCCGCTTGCACTTCGGGCGGCCAACTGGTGGGGTTGTCTCCGTTCGCTGCCATCTGGCGGGGGCTGAGGCCGCCCGGCAGCGGCCGGTCAGCCACCTCCTGTCGGCTCTCCCACTCCCTGAATCGGGCGATCACCTCGATCCGCTGACGCTCTTTTTCCTGATACGCGCGTCTTCTTGTTTCGCGCGCCTGAGCCTCCTGCTCCGCGAGGCGCGCTTCGATGGCGTTCCGGACCGGCTGGTAGACCGCCACCGCAGGCCGCACCCGTTCCAGGAAGGATGCGTGGGCGTCGTCATGCTTCTCCCGCGCCCGTCGGCGCGTCGTCGCCCAGTCCCGTCGCCGGATCCGCCGCTGCGCCTCCCTCAACGCCATTTGCTCTGCGGCGATCTGTTTCACGAACAAGGCAGCGGCGGTGGTCCAGGAGTCGATCTCCTCGGGCGTGCCGCTCACGTCCACATGCTTGGGCATAGACGTGTTCCACGCGCCGAGTGCGTCCGTGACGTGGTCCGCCGGCCGGTCAGGTTCACGGGGGAACCAGTACACGGTGATGTCAAGGTCCGTGCCGAGCGGGAAGCCCCTGTACGAGATCTGTAAGGCCATACGCCCAGAGTGGCAGTTCCCCGGGCCGGGAACAGGGGGTCTGACGGAATAGGGAAGAGCCTCCCCGGCCTCAGGGACGGGTGCCCGGATCCGGGCGGCACCCGCGTAGCCGGGCGCACCTGCACGTACGCGTACGCGTCAGGGTCCGCTTCGTACCGACCGATCCGGGCGGCGCTCGCTCACGGGCGTCACCCACGACCGCGCTCGCCGCGGTCCGCGGGGCTGGGCACGCCGGGGCCTGGGGGGTGGGGATCGAGAATCATCGTCAGGGCCGGGGGGCCTCACGATGGTGGATCAAGCGCCGGTGGCGCCTGACGTGGAACTCCGGCCTGCGGCGATCAGAGAGGGGGGCGGAGCCGCGGTGTCGGCGAGTTGTCGGTGCTGTCGGTCAGCTGTCGGCGGCTCGTCAGCGGGGCCTGGCACCTTTCCGGAGACGGCCGATCCGCCACCGGGCGGGCGGCCTGATCCCGAAGGAGCCACCATGCACATACCCATCACGATCATCGGTGCCGGACTCGGCGGACTCACCCTGGCACGCGTCCTGCACGTCCACGGGATCCCGGTCACGGTCTACGAGGCCGAAGCCTCCCCCTTGGCACGTCGGCAGGGCGGTCTGCTCGACATTCACGACTACAACGGGCAGCTCGCCCTCAAAGCGGCCGGCCTGATGGACGAGTTCCACTCCATCATCCTGGAGGGCCGTCAAGCGATGCGTGTCCTGGATCCGGACGGAACTGTCCTGCTCGACAAGGCCGATGATGGCTCGGGCGGTCGCCCCGAGGTGGAGCGCGGCGATTTGCGGCGGATCCTGCTCGACTCGCTCCCGGCCGGAACCGTCCGGTGGGGGCACAAGGCCGGCAGCATCCGCGCACTCGGCGAGGGCCGCCACGAGGTGGAGTTCGACAACGGCAGCAGGGTCGTCACCGGCCTGCTGATCGGCGCGGACGGTGCTTGGTCACGGGTCCGGCCGCTGCTCTCGACCGCCATACCCGAGTACGCCGGCACGTCGTTCGTCGAGACGTATCTGTTCGACGCCGACACCCGTCACCCGGCCGCCGCGAAGGCGGTCGGCGGCGGAATGCTGATGGCGCCGGCGCCGGGCCGGGAGATCTTCGCCCACCGGGAGAGCGGGGACACCCTGCACGCCTATGTGGCGCTGGCCAGGCCGCTGGACTGGTTCGACGCCATCGACTTCACCGATGCCGCCGCGGCCACCGCACGCATCGCGCGCGAGTTCGACGGCTGGGCACCGGAACTCACCGCGCTGATCACCGACGGCGACACCGGGCCGGTCCTGCGCCCCCAGTACGCTCTGCCCACCGAGCACCGGTGGGACCGGGTGCCGGGGGTGACCCTGCTCGGCGACGCCGCCCACCTCGCGCCCCCGAACGGCGAAGGCGCGAACCTCGCCATGCTCGACGGCGCCGAGCTCGGCCAGGCCCTCGCCGCCCACCCCGACGACATCGAGTCCGCGCTCGCCGAGTACGAGCGGGCCATGTTCCCCCGCAGCAGCGAGGTCGCCACTTTCGAGGGGGCCGAAATCCACGGGATCGGCACCGACGACAACACGGTCCACGCCCTGATCGACATGATCACGAAAAAAACGGACCGGTGAGCCGCCGGCCGAAGTCGCGACGGGCGGCCGTCACCGCTGCCTCAGGTCCCCCGCCCACGCCATGACGTCCGTTGGTGGAGCGGCTCACCGTGACCGCTCCACGAGCGGCTTCGCAGACCGCGTCCGGCTCTCACCGCTTCCCCGCCTTCACTGCCGAAATGAAAACCGCTGGTGCGCGGTCTTGTAGTCCACCAGGAGCTCGACCAGGCCGCGGGACCGCAGGGACCGTCGCCACTGGGATTCGCTCTCGGCCAGAGCCAGGCTGCCGAACCGGTCGAGGAGCGCGGCCAGCGCGATCTCGGCCTCGGCACGGGCCAGCGGTGCGCCCAGGCAGTAGTGGATGCCATGTCCCAGTGCCAGGTGTCCGGAGGTGTCTCGGTCGAAATCGATCCGGTCGGGGTGGGAGAAGCGGGCGGGATCGCGGTTGGCCGCGGCCGGCGACAGGAGGACGGTTTCCCCGGCCGGGATCGTTACGCCTCCGATGGTTACGTCCTCGGTGGGGAAGCGTCGGATCGCCAGAAGCACCGGGCCTTCGTAGCGCGCCAGTTCCTCGACTGCTTCCGGCAGCTTCGAAGGTTCCAGGCGCAGGCGTGCCAGGTGCTCAGGATGGGTCAGGAGCGTGTGGACGGCATTCCCGATGAGCTGGACCGTGTTCTCGTAGCCGGCTCCGAGAATGAGGAAGGCGAGCGACGTCAGTTCGTCTTCGCTGAGCCGATCGCCGTCACTGTCGCGGACCGCGATCAGGTCGGAGAGCAGGTCGTCGGCGGGGTGGCGACGCTTGTGCGCGATGAGCTCGGTGAAAAAGGCGAGCATGGCGCCGATCGCCTGCTTGGCGGCTTGGGGACGGCTGGGGTCCGGTGCGATCAGCTCGTTCGTCCAGGCGCGGAAGTCCCTGCGGTGGTCGTCCGGGATCCCGAGGAGGTCGCAGATGACGGCGATGGGCAACGGGGCTGCGTATGAAGCGATGAGATCGGTTCGGCCCTCCGTGCCGAGCGCGTCCAGGAGTCGGTCCGCAGTGCGGCGGATCGGAGCGCGCAGCGCTTCCACGCGGCGGGGTGTGAAGGCGCGGCTGACGAGTTTGCGCATGCGGGTGTGGTCGGGGGGATCCATGTTCAAGAGGTTGGCGTCCAGGGCCGGCGGCAGGGACAGGCCGCGGTAAGAGCCCTGTGCGGCGTTGGTCTTGTCGAGGGAGAGCCGTGGATCCGCGAGTGCTGAGCGTACGTCGTCGTAACGGGTGACGAGCCATGCCGGTTGGCCGGTGTCCCCTGTAATGCGCTGCACCGGCTCGGTGTCCCGCAGGTATTGGTGCACATCCTGTGGGTGCTTCGTGGGGTCGCCCTGTCGATCCATGGGGTCACCCTAGTTTGCCGTGTCGGCCGGTCAACGCACCGGCCGGGGAGGGGACATGAGTCCCCGGGGTTCCGCCGTCCCGCCGTCCGCCGTCCCACCATCGGGTCGGTTCACCGACGTCGCAGCCGCGCCCGACGGATGCGTCGGGCCGCCGTCAGAGCCCGTAGCGCATGCGCCCCAACGCCGTCATCGGCCGGTCGTGCGCGGCGATCGGGGCAGGGAGGCAGGTGGAGCCGGTCAGGTAGCGGTCCACCGCGGCGGCCGCCGCGCGGCCTTCGGCGATGGCCCACACCACCAGCGACTGCCCCCGGCCCGCGTCACCGGCGACGAATACTCCCGGCGTCCGGCCGCCGCCCGCCGCGAAGCCCGCGTCCCGCGCGAAGTTGCCGCGCTCGTCGAGCTCCAGCGCCAACTGCCCGCGCAGACCGCCGGCCCGCTCGGGGCCCGAGAAACCGAGGGCCACCAGGACCAGCTCGGCCGGTATGACGTCCTCGGTCCCGGCCAGGGGGCTGCGGCCCACCGGCTCGACGGCGGTCAGGTGCAACGCTCGTACCCGGCCCGCCGCGTCCCCCTCGAAGCGCAGGGTGGCGCGAGCGAACACCCGGGGGTCCCGTCCCTCGCGCCCGCGGGCCTCTTCGTGGGCATGGGAGATCCGGTACGTCCTCGGGTACACCGGCCAGGGCTCGTCGTCGGTCCGGCCCGCGCCGGGCTCGGGGTTGATGTCGAGCTGGAGTACGGAGATCGCACCCTGCCGCAAGGCCGTCCCGAGGCAGTCGGAGCCGGTGTCTCCGCCGCCCACGACGACGACGTGTCTGCCTTCGGCGGTGACGGGCGACGCGGCGTAGTCGCCCTCCTGTACCCGGTTGGCGCAGGTCAGGTAGTCCATGGCCTGGTGGATCCCGTACAGCGAACGGCCTGGGACCGGCAGCTCCCGGCGCTCGCCGGCCCCGGTCGCGACGACGACGGCGTCATACCGGCTCCGCAGCTCGTCCGCCCCGGCGCCGGACGCGCCGCCGATCTCCGCACCCGTGACGAACAGCGTGCCCTCGGCGGCCATCTGCTCGATACGGCGGTCCAGATGGGCCTTCTCCATCTTGAACTCGGGGATGCCGTAGCGCAGCAGCCCGCCGATCCGGTCGGCCCGCTCGTGGACCGTGACCCGGTGGCCGGCCCGGGTCAGCTGTTGTGCCGCGGCCAGGCCGGCGGGGCCGGAGCCTATGACGGCCACTGTGCTGCCGCTGTGCTGCTCGGGTGGTCTGGGCGTCATGTAGCCGCGCCGCCGGCCCTCGTCCGCGATCGCCTGCTCGACGTTCTTGATGGTCACCGGGTCCGCGTTGATCGTGAGGACGCAGGCGTCCTCACAGGGTGCCGGGCAGAGCCTGCCGGTGACCTCCGGGAAGTTGTTGGTCGCGTGGAGCCGCTCGTACGCCGCAGCCCAGTCGCCGCGGGCGGCGTACGCGTTCCACTCGGGAATGAGGTTTCCGAGGGGGCAGCCGGTGTGGCAGAACGGTATGCCGCAGTCCATGCAGCGGTCGGCCTGCCGGGAGACGAGCGGCAGCAGCGCCTGGCCCGCATGGACCTCGCGCCAGTCGCCGAGTCTCTGCTCGACGGGGCGGGGCGGGACGGCCTCGCGGGGGATCCTGAGGAAGCCGAACGGATCGGTCACGCGCCGCCTCCCTGGCTCGCGGGCGCGGCGAGGTGCACGGACCGCGCACCGTGTCACTCGTACGCGCTTTCTGTGGCGGTTCAGCCAGGTTACGCCGCCTTCGCGGCTCCGCCCTGTGCGACCGGAACGAGGCACCGTTGAGCGACCGGACGGATGCGGAAGGTGAGGGCCGTGAGTAGTCCGCCGCGGTTCGGTCACGCACGCGCCCGGGTGCGCTCGTACGCGTGGCGCAGGCGGCAGAGCCGGCCGGGCCGGGGACGATCCGGCCGCCGAAGGGGGCGGCCTCGGCTTCGAGCACCCCTTCCTCGCAGCGCCACTCCACCGCAGCGCCCACTCCGCCGCGGCGGTACCGGCCTCGCGAAGGTGAGGCCGGTACGGCTCCCCCGCGTCAGGCCAGTCGCCGGTTCGCCGGCAGGTTCCGCGCCCCGGCCAATGCCGGAACGGGCGGGCGTCCGGCCCGCCCTGGGTCGTGTCCGCGAAGTCCCGCCTGCCC